>NZ_JBHFKZ010000046.1:0-42839 GCF_042879375.1 Photorhabdus sp. RM323S | reverse complement strand
CCACACCGCGTCTTCCTCCCCGCCGTGCATCCCTGACGGATTGCGGGCCGGCATATAGACATTCAACTGGTAGTAACGCTGATCGTCGTAAAACTCCACCACATCAATTTTCAGCCGGTCGTCCGCCGTCAGTTTGTACCAGATACCCACTTCCGCCAGCAGACGTTGCACAAAGCGCAGGTCATCTTCGTCGTATTGCATCACCTGATCCCGCTTCGGGCAGGGGTACGCCAGGGTGAATAAGAAATCCTGACCACGAAAACCGTGACGTTCACGCAGGATTTTTTCCACAATTTCCGGTACCGACATCTTTTGATAAATCGCGAATTGGTGGCTTCGTGACAACAGGGCCAGTCGCGGCTCCAGGGTCACTTCGTAATGGCTTTCATCCCGCGAGGTGGACAACAGTTTAAATCCACTGATCACGCCGTAGATTGTGCGCAACGGTGCCGGCGGTATCACCGGCATGCCTCGCATTCCCGGATTAATCGCGGCCGATGTCAGGGTAAACGCGGCGTCCCGCATCAGCATCTGCGCCGGTTTGATATCCTTCACCAAGCTGGTGAATTCAATGGTGTAACGAAAAGGCCGGCTTAAGAATTCCTGCCCGCTAAACGCCACCACATCTAGTGGCGCGGTATTTTTCCACACTTTCAGTTTGTAGCGGCTGTGATCAAAGATGATCGCCGGGGTTGTGTTGTTCATCATTTTCTCCTAGTCACTTCGTGCACACAGGTACCGGTCAGTTTGCTGGTAACAGAGTCAATAAAGAGCCCGGCACCCTTTGCGGTCGCTGGCAGGCGACGATATTCAGGGCCGAACAGAACTAAAACCGAATAAGAATTCAGGCGTCAGTCAGAATAAATCAGGAAAACGACAAATCTGGTCAGGTATTTTCCGACCAGAGGTTAACCAGGATATAAACAATTAATCGGGCTATTCCCGTTCCATCAATGAGTCGATTCATTAATAGGATGGACTGTTACTGAATAATTAGATTCTCCTAATGAGTGCATATTAAAATCAAGTCTTTTTTGATCAAATAGCACAATGTGTTAAATGCCAAATAAATATAAAAGCTGATACAAGAAGATAAATTACATAACATTTAAATAAAACATAAAAAATGACATTTATTTACATAAAATGAAAAAGCTCACTTATTTTTATATAATTAAGGATCATCAATTCTCAATCAAAGTGTTACATACATGTTGTTATTAAGTTAATTATATTGTATCCATCACAGCTAAGGTCATTTTCAAGTCCGCAATCAAATATATAAAACAATAGTAAGAAAGAATGATTCTCATTCATAATATGCAAATGAGAATATATTCAGTGCCCCTGGGGAATGCCACCACTACAGAGATCTATGAACGAATAAATCCCGGTTATTTATTCTATGCTTAATAGTCAAGATAGTTCATTCGGTGAAAACTGAATAAGGAAAAATTTTATTAGTTGGTGTGGTTATTTATCTTTTAAAACAAAACTAATATGTGGTCATCAACCTTAGATAGATTCCAGAAACAGCAAACCTCATTAACGAATATGAAATAACAAAACTCTCTATAAACCCAAGAAACTTCAAGATGCAGTTTTTAGCACCTGAAAATGGTCGTTAATTCTAGACGTCAGCGAGCCTGCTATATCAGGTAGCGTTGTGGTGAAAAATTTGAATACTTTGTCTCGAAATTCATGTTTATCAGCAAAATAACGGTTATTCCGAACATGTTCATTCATGACCTTCCATAATCGCTCTATCGGATTTAAATTTGGGCTGTATGGAGGAAGGTAATTCAATATTGCTAACATAAGCCCCATCCACAATAAGATGAATTTTTTGATGGTAGTTAGGATAAGACCTTCAACCGAGTTTAGTGCTTTGAGTCGGGTGAGCAGCGTCAACGGTGGTCTGATGGAGTCGCAATGCCTGGGCTATCATCACAGAACGCCAACCTTCAGAAGCAAGAAGGATGGCTTTTATTCTATCCCGGACTTTCCCATCACGAGGGATGTCATGAAGACGTTCAAGTTTGATTTTTTGTTCTGATGTAATAAATATTTTCATGGTGAGAATAATGATCTACTGCCCTATTCATTCAAACCTGTGTCGTAATGACGCCATTTTCTATTTACTGATCAGAAAATGGCTTACCCCTACGTTTCCCAGCATTACGTCATTTGCGGAAAGCCCACTTTACATATTTATCGGCATCGCTGTCTTAATCATGGCTCATCGAAAGCTTTACCTACTTCGTTTAAGTTCTGGAATTCACTTGTTGCTCCAGCTGCTTTTGTTTGAATCGAGCACAAGATATCCTGCCGGCTAAAAATCGAAGCTTGCAACAGTGCTGTTTGTTGCAATGATTCGTAAACACCATGATCACGACTGTAAAGCATGGCCCGTTTAACCCCGTTAATAGCAACTGGAGGCCGATCAGCTATACGTCGGGCAGTCGCTAAAGCCCCCTCGATCAATGCCTCCGTAGAAGGGAAGATCTTTACCACAAGTCCTAAATCATGAGCCTGAGCGGCATGTAACGTATCCCCTGTGAGTGCAAGATAGCGTGCCACACCGCCAGGGATCAGATGTTGCAGACGTTGAAGAATACCTAAGTCTGCCATCATACCGATATTGGTTTCCTCTATACGAAACTTCGCATTTTCAGAAGCAAAACAAAAATCACATGCAGCAATTAAGTCAAATCCTGCACCGAGACATACTCCTTGTACTGCGGCAATGATCGGGAAGCGGGCACGTTCCAATACACTTATCGCCTCCTGCATTTGTAATAAGCTAAATTGCATAGCTTCCCGTTCATTAGGATCCGTCGTATGGGTTTCTTTGCTGGAGGCGAAGATTTGCAAGTCAAGCCCACCACAGAATGCGCTACCTTGCGCAGAGATCACCATTGCCCGCACCTCTCCTGAACGACTGAGTTGCTCTATTGCCTCTGGAAATAATTTCCAGAACGTCAGTGCCAAGCTGTTTGCCTTTTCCGGGCGACTGAGCTGCAAATGAGCGACCCCGTTGTCAACGGTGATGTTAAAATACTCGTTGGATTGATCAATTAGCATAGAAGACTCCTCTTACCAGTTTGAATTTGAGCCTAGAATTCAACCTGAGTATTGTCAAGATGCTTATCTACAATAAGATTCAGTTAACAAATTTGTTTTAAGCGAAACCCTAGATTTATGTATGCGGAATGTTTCCATGTAAGACACGTCCCTATGATTCAATAGACTCAAGATGGCTTCGATATGGTGTTTTTTATTTATAAGAATTTTTAACTAAAATTATTTCGGAGAATATCATCCCCTTATGGAATAGGATTTCTTTGATTAAAATGTTACTCAATGGTTTTGTTTTTTTACATTCCGATGAAAATTACCACCTACTAAAGAGAAAATTTGAAATAATTGGTTTTCATGATAAAAATTTATTCTCTTTCTAAAAAACTTTGTGTAATACTTATATGGCTACTTGGAGATTAACTTAAATCTAGAGGGTATTATAATGAATCGTACTAAAATTGTACTGGGTGCAGTAGTTCTGGCTTCTACTCTGTTGGCTGGTTGTTCAAGCACTGCTAAGGTTGACCAACTGTCTTCTGATGTTCAGACTCTGAATTCAAAAGTTGATCAACTGAGCAACGACGTGAACGCAGTACGTACTGACATTCAAGCCGCTAAAGACGATGCAGCTCGTGCAAATCAGCGTCTGGATAACCAAGTTCGTTCCTACAAAAAATAATTTTTTGTAATAAAGTACAAAAATGGCGCACAATCTATCTGTGCGCCGTTTTTTATCATGAAGTTCTGTCAGAAAAATATCCGCTAACTTCCCTGTCTGCAATAAAATATTAATTTTCCCGATAGATTGGCCCTGGCTGATATAATGGCGGTAATTTAAACGATTCAGATACATCTTTATTGACTTCTTGTTCTGTATCTTTAACGTCGTCTTCCATCAGCGCTCTATTTTCTTCTCGCAGATCCTGTTGTGTTTCAGGCTGTGTATTTTCACTTACCAGCACCGGTATACCAGAACGGCGCACAATAGCTTGTTCAACAATATTTTTATCTGTCTTGCTATCATCAATGAACTTGTTCAAACCGGCTGATCGTACAATCTGTAATGTTTGTGGATCATCTCCCTCTTTTTTAGACAACGGCTGATGGACTTCAATATAACGTTTACCCTCTGGCTCGACAGAATACTTGACGGCTTCATTAATAATCTGAACTCTGGTTCCACGGGAAACCATGTTAAACACAGCTTCAATATCATCAGGACGCAGACGGATACAACCCGAACTCACCCGCATACCAATGCCAAAATCAGCATTAGTGCCATGAATCAAGTATTCTCCGCGCCCAGCGGCTAAACGCAGTGCAAATGCCCCCATTGGATTTTCCGGGCCAGCAGGAACAACCGCAGGTAAGATAATCCCCTGTTCAGCATAATGCTTACGGATATTCTTAGTCGGCGTCCAGGTTGGATCTTTAATTAGCTGGCTTACCGATGTTGTCATCACTGGTGTGTTACGACCAAGCTGTCCAATACCAATTGGGTAAACGATGACTTTGTTTTTTCCTTTAGGGAAATAGTAAAGTCTTAGTTCCGCAAGGTTAATCACAATCCCCTGCCTTGGTGTATCAGGCAACAACATTTGGGATGGAATAATCAGTTCAGAACCCGGAGCCGGCAAATAAGGATCGGTACCGGGGTTAGCCTCCAGCATTGCCAGTAATCCAATTTGATATTCGGCAGCAATGGCCTCCAGAGAACGTCCGTCATCTGGTACAACAAATGTCGTATTTTCGCCAATTAAACGACTATTGGCAGGTGGCAAGGTATATTCTGTCGCGCTGACGGTATTCGTCAGCGCACTTAACAATAACATGCCGATAAACGTTAAAACTCGTTTCATGCTTGCTTCCTGGAATGACTTCTGAATGTTATCGGATAAATTAAGCGCAAAAGGTTGAAGCCTCATTCACCTGTCGCGGCCGTGTATATTATCAGCCGCGAAAGAAACACGTAAGACTGCGATTTAAACCATTTTACTTGCCGTATTGCGAATGGCATATATCATCGCATGCAGCCCCTGTGTCCGTGATGGTGTTAAATGTTGCTCCAGAGAAAGTTTTGCAAAATATTCAGTCACATCCAAATCCAGGATCTCCTGCGGCGTCTTATCCTGAAAAAGAATAAAAACCATTGCAACCAGCCCTTTCACGATAGCGGCATCACTGTCTCCAACAAATTCCACTTTGCTTTGGTCATTCTTCCTCAGCAAAATCCACACCTGACTCTGACAACCGGCGATTAAATGCTCAGGTTGACGTTGTTCGTCAGTCAGTAGGGACAATCTCGCCCCCAGTTCAATCATATAGAGATATTTTTCTTCCCAATTTTGGCAGCGGGAAAAATTACGTAACAATCTATTTTGGTCGGGCAAACTTGCCATGACTTTTTCCTTTATCACTCTTTCGATTTATCACCGTCTCAACCAAGCAGTTTTTCTATCCGCTGCAATGCAGCAACAAGCGTATCAATATCTTCTCGCGTAGTATAAATCGCCAGTGACGCCCTGCACATGCTGGGAACGTGATAATGCTCCATCAGAGGCAGTGCACAATGATGCCCGGTACGAATCGCAATACCATATTGATCAAGGAAACTTCCCACATCATAAGCATGATGGTGTCCAAGGTTGAAAGCGATAACCCCCTGACGTTGTTTCGGGCCATACAATTTCAGTGACCTGACCTCTTTCAGCCGGGTCATTGCATAATCCATCAGCGCTTGTTCATGTCGCTGAATTTCATCCAGCCCCAGTGAAGTGACATAATCAACTGCGGCGCCAAGCCCAATAATTCCCGCGATATTCGGCGTCCCCGCTTCAAACCGCCATGGTGGTTCCACATAAGTTATCCCTTTTTGCAAGCTGACGTGTTTGATCATTGCTCCGCCACCTTCCCAAGGTGGCATAGCGTCCAGAAGGGATTTACGCCCATAAAGCACGCCAATTCCGGTTGGTCCGTATAATTTATGGCTGGAAAAAACATAGAAATCGCACCCCAGATCCTGCACATCAACTTTCTTGTGCATAATGGCCTGAGCACCATCAACCAGAATATGTAACTGACCACCCTGCTCATCAGCCACTCTTCTTGCCTGTTGTATAATTTCACGTACCGGGTTCACTGTGCCGAGCACATTAGACAGGTGAGTAAAAGAAAGTAATTTAGTACGTGAATCAATCAAGGATGCTAAAACCGATTGATCCAACTCACCGTTTTCATTCAGGGACCATACTCTGATTTCAAACCCAATTTGTTCCGCCAGCATATACCACGGAACAATATTGGCGTGATGTTCCATTTCAGTAATCACAATATTATCGCCACTATTGATAAATTTGCGGCCATAACTGTTAGCGACCAGATTAATCCCTTCCGTTGTACCTTTGACGAAAACAATCTCTTCATCACTTTGAGCATGAATGAATTGCGCCATCTGATGGCGCACATTTTCAACCATACGGGTAGCCGCAGAACTGAGAGTATGAATTCCCCGGTGAACCGCCGCGTACTGGTGTAAACAGAATTCACTTTCCCGTTCTATAACCGAAACCGGCTTCTGAGCACTGGCGGCACTATCAAGATAAACCAGTGGATGCCCATTAACTTGCTGTGTAAGTACCGGGAAATCCTCCCGCACCTTTTTTACAGAAAAAGTCATTTTGCCACTCCCGCTAAACGCCGTTTAATGTGTTTCATGACAACGGTTTTCAGGGCTTCGTCTTCAATACATTCAGTAAGTTCAGCAGCAAAAGCAAATATAATCATATGTTGAGCATCACACCGGCTGATACCACGTGATTGCAGATAGAACAGTTGTTCTTCATCTATCCGACCAACGGTCGCACCATGACTGCATTTCACATCATCCGCGTAAATTTCCAGTTGTGGTTTGGTATCCACTTCTGCCCGTTTACCTAATAACAAGTTGTTATTGGTCATTTTCCCATCGGTTTTCAGTGCATGAGGTGCCACTTTAATCATGCCGTTAAATACCGCTTTACTCTGATCCATCACAATTGTTTTATGTAACTGGCGGCTTTCACAATTGCCCTTATTATGTTCCAGATAAGTACGAGTATCAGCGACCTCTTTTCCTTGTGGCAACAACAAGCTGTTCAACGACAGATTCGCCCCTTCGCCATTAAGCTGAACGCTGGTATTGTGTCGACCAAGCCCGGCACCCAACAGAAAACTGGTGCTCTTCACCCGGGCATCACGACCAACCACAATGTCGTTATGTGCAAAGTGGTAGCTTTCACTATTCTCAACACCCAGTTTTATATGGGTTAAGCTGGCGTTATCCCCCACTTCTGCGGTCAACCGGCTTCCTGTCATATGAGGTTGCTGCTCATCAATACTGACGAAATGTTCAATCACTCTGGCACAGGCATTCGCTTCCACAGCAATGTGATAGCGGTAATGGCTGGTATTCAATGCTTCACCACGATAACCACTGGTTATATTCAGCAGATAAAGGGGGTTTTCCGCAACTTGCCCAACTTTTAATGTTATGACCAAAGGCTGTTTAGCAAGGCTTTCTGTCAAATGCAGAAAAATCTCGCTCTCGATCGGTGCCGGAAGCCCACTTTTGTTATCCAGTAAACTCAACTGATACGGCCCAAATTCACCGGAACTCAGCAAAGGAGAAAAACAACCATCCACCATAACGATACGCCAGCAATCCATCGGAATCGCTAGTTGTTCGCATTTCTCTAATGTTAATTCACAGATTTTTTCGCTGTATTGCTGACTTAACAGTTGTTCCAGCGGAGTATAGCGCCAATCTTCATGTCTGAATTGAGGAAACCGGGTTTCAGTCACTTTCTGCCAATGCAGACTGGCATGAGATGAATCACCACCATGGCGGCAATGATACAAATCAGCGAAACGCGCTAAGGCTTGCTGATTACGCTCCGCAATCTGACGCGTCTTTTCAGCTTTTTCACTGTTGGTCAATAAGCCAGCCATAGCCTTGCTCCTCCAGCTTTTTCGCCAGACTAAAATCACCGGATTTAATAATCCGCCCCTGATAAAGCACATGGACGAAATCAGGTTTCACGTAATCTAAGATACGTTGGTAGTGGGTTACAATAATGAATGATCGGTTTGGATCACGCAGGGAATTCACACCATTAGCCACAATTTTCAGGGCGTCAATATCCAACCCTGAATCTGTTTCATCCAAAATACAGAGTGTCGGCTCCAGCGCGGCCATTTGCAGAATATCGTTACGTTTTTTCTCACCACCGGAAAAACCAACGTTGACTGAACGTGTCAGCAAGTCTTGTGGCATATTCAGCAGTGCTATTTTTTCTTCGATAAAATCGGCAAAATCAAAACGATCCAACGGCTCTTGATGGCGATATTCACGGACAGCGTTCACTGCCGTTTGCAGGAAGAATTGATTACTGACACCCGGAATTTCCACCGGATATTGAAAAGCCAGGAAAATCCCCTCACCAGCCCGCTCTTCCGGCTCAAATTCAAATAAATCTTTTCCTTTAAAGATGACTTCACCATCATCAATTTCATACTCTTCACGGCCAGCTAACGTTGCCGATAATGTGCTTTTACCTGAGCCATTCGGTCCCATGATGGCATGAACTTCACCCGGCTTAACTTCAAGATTTAATCCTGTCAGGATTTCATTACCTTCAACACTGACTCGTAAATTTTTAACACTTAACATATTACATGCCTTCGAACGACTTAACATTCTGTATAAAAAAGGGAAACAGGGAGAACTCACCCAACACTGTGTTCAAGGCTAATTGCCAGCAATTTCTGCGCTTCAACAGCAAACTCAAGGGGAAGTTCAGAGAACACATCCTTACAGAAGCCATTAACAATCATTGAAATCGCATTATCTTCACTGATGCCGCGTTGCAGGCAATAGAACAATTGATCTTCACCAATGCGGGAAGTTGTCGCCTCATGCTCCAGTTGCGCAGTGTTGTTCTGTACTTCTACATAGGGAAATGTATGCGCGCCACACTCAGTACCAATCAGCATGGAATCACATTGGGTATAATTACGGGCGTTTTCCGCTCCCGGCAGTATTTTTACCAACCCACGATAAATGTTCTGGCTACAGCCGGCAGAAATGCCTTTTGAGATGATAGTCGATTTGGTGTTACGACCAATATGGATCATCTTGGTGCCGGTATCTGCCTGTTGAGTGCCATTAGTTAGGGCAACAGAGAAGAATTCACCAATCGAGTTATCCCCTTTCAGGATCACACTCGGATATTTCCAAGTAATTGCTGAACCCGTTTCTGATTGTGTCCAGGACATTTTGGCATTTTCGCCTTCACACAATGCTCTTTTAGTCACAAAGTTAAGGATCCCCCCCTCACTGTCACCGCCTGAAAACCAGTTCTGTACCGTGGAGTATTTTACCTCAGCATCTTTATGGATAATCACTTCCACAACAGCGGCGTGCAGTTGATAGCTATCACGTACAGGGGCAGAGCATCCCTCTATGTAGCTGACATAACTGCCCTCATCAGCAATCAAAATGGTGCGCTCAAATTGACCGGTTTTCGCTGCGTTGATACGAAAATAGGTGGAGAGTTCCATCGGGCACCGAACCCCTTTTGGCACATAAACAAAAGTACCATCAGAAGCGACGGCGGCATTCAACGCGGCAAAGAAGTTATCGTAACTTGCAACCACACTGCCGAGATATTGACGGACTAACTCAGGGTATTCCTGTATTGCCTCGCTGAATGAGCAAAAAATAATGCCTTCTTTCGCTAATTTATCCCGATAGGTTGTTGAAACAGAAACTGAATCAAAAATAGCATCTACCGCGACAGCTTCACCTTCCCGCACAGGAACACCCAACTTATCAAATGCTTCTTCAATCTCTGCCGTCAAATAATTATTCGTTTGCTCTGTACCCGTTGCCTGCATAGCACCGGATTGCGAGTTGCAACTATCATCACAGGCTCCGCATGAAGGTGCTGAATAATAGCTATAGTTCTGGTAATCAAGATGAGGATAATTCGCCTTCAACCAGTGCGGCTCTTCCATTCCCAACCAATGGCGATAAGCCTCCAGCCGAAACGCCAGCATCCATTCAGGTTCATTACGTTTTGCGGAAATTGCCCGCACAACATCTTCACTCAACCCCTTAGCCAACTCATCAGTCGCTACCTGAGTGAAAAAACCCTCTTTATAACGATGATCGCTGAGCCAAGTCTGCACATCATCGCTGATTTCTACATTGCTCTGAGACATATATTGGTACGCTTATATACCAAAGCTTTCACCACACCCGCAGGCATGTTGAGCTTTTGGATTATTGAATTTAAATATCTGATTTAAACCTTCACGAACAAAATCAACTTCAGTTCCATCGATAAATGGCATGGCTTTCAGGGGAACATACAGACATGCCCCTTCATTTTCATACAATAAATCATCAGGCGCAGGATCGTTAACCATTTCAAACACGTAGCCAAAGCCGGCACATCCTGACTGCTTAACCCCCAGATATAACCCTTTACTTTGTGGGTTCTGCTGCATCAATTTCAAGATCTGTGCTGCGGCTCTCCCTGTGATGGTGATCCCTTGCCAGGCGGTTTCATTCAGAGAGAAGGTTTCAACACTATTTGTCATAGTTGACCTCATATTTTTCTTTAGCAATTTTTTGCCGCTGTTATAGGAGTATTCTCCTTACCGTATAATGGTAATGATAACCCTTATCACTTCAACCATTTGTTTTAAGAGGATATACCTTAAATAGATTAAATTTCACCCAAACACAACGACTTATGTTCATCACGTATGAAAATATATTTTTAATTCTTTGTTTTATATATACATTATTAGTTTGATTAATTGTGCTGCTTTGTACTTTTTGATACAAAATAAAAGCACAAAAGGTTCATCATAAATACTATTGATGTGAGCTTTCAGATATACCGGAGATGCAGTATAGACGTTGCCATTATGATTGTAATATATACAAATAGAGTTCCCATTTAATCAATTCAATTAATTATAAAAAGCAAGGGGAAAAGGTTATGAAGCCGCAAAAAATCGTAATATTGAGTTTGATCGTTATTTGTGTGACGTTACTCTTATTCACATGGATAACAAGGGCCCACTTGGCTCTCAGACACCCTTTATATTTAAGTGTAATTAAATACACATTAAAACCACTGGAGTTTTAGCATTAATTGATATATGCCGGTGTTTATAGTTTTGAATAAAAGGAAGCTTTTATCTATTCCTATATTAATCCCTTTAATATAATTCACCATATCCATTCTATTCAACATTTAAATTCATCAGGTATATAAACAAATCACATCACAATGATATTATAAAAATATGAATCAAATGACGGGATAGCCATTAATAGTTGGTGATCGGGCGCTTGAGAGCCATGTTCAACAACAAGCGATGGCGGGGATTGCTCCCCGCCGTTGCTCTTACCTGGGTTCGTAATCCATGAAAACAGCAACCTCCGTTTGGCCGCTTCGGATGCGAACCTCACAGAGATCCTTCCTCGTGACCAGCACAGCCGCTAAAGCGGCAATACAGATAACGATAATAGCGATAAATATCGCTTTTTGCTGTTTCATGGTTAGCGTCTCCTTGCCTTTCGGCGTGTAAGAGGCTAATCTTATGTTGTCTAGCATAAGGATAGGCCTCAAATTGATTGAAAGATCATTTGGGGCTTTCTTCTATCTGCTCCGGCGCGCCAGAGACAGATAGTCTCAAGCGCCCGCCCAGAATATACCAAAGCAAAATACATATATCTATATATTACATTATATTTCTGAGTGTATTTACCGTAAGCCATTCCTGGCTTGTGATTTACGGCTGAAATTAATATACACCGGATTTTATAGATTTGAATAAAAGGAAGTTTTTATTTATTTAGATATTAATTCCTTTGATATAACTCGACATTTAAATTCATCAGATATATAAACAGATCACATAAGCAATGATATTATAAAAATATGAATAAAATGACGGGATAGCCATTAATAGTTGGTGATCGGGCGCTTGAGAGCCATGTTCAACAACAAGCGATGGCGGGGATTGCTCCCCGCCGTTGCTCTTACTTGGGTTCGTAATCCATGAAAACAGCAACCTCCGTTTGGCCGCTTCGGATGCGAACCTCACAGAGATCCTTCCTCGTGACCAGCACAGCCGCTAAAGCGGCAATACAAATAACGATGGCGATAAATATCGCTTTTTGCTGTTTCATGGTTAGCGTCTCCTTGCCTTTCGGCGTGTAAGAGGCTAATCTTATGTTGTGAAGCATAAAGAATAGGCCTCAAATTGATTGAAAGATCATTTGGGGTTTTCTTCTATCTGCTCCGGCGCGCCAGAGACAGATAGTCTCAAGCGCCCGCCCAGAATATACCAAAGCAAAATACATATATCTATATATTACATTATATTTCTGAGTTTATTTACCGTAAGCCATTCCTGGCTTGTGATTTACGGCTGAAATTAATATACACCGGATTTTATAGATTTGAATAAAAGGAAGTTTTTATTTATTTAGATATTAATTCCTTTGATATAACTCGACATTTAAATTCATCAGATATATAAACAGATCACATAAGCAATGATATTATAAAAATATGAATAAAATGACGGGATAGCCATTAATAGTTGGTGATCGGGCGCTTGAGAGCCATGTTCAACAACAAGCGATGGCGGGGATTGCTCCCCGCCGTTGCTCTTACTTGGGTTCGTAATCCATGAAAACAGCAACCTCCGTTTGGCCGCTTCGGATGCGAACCTCGCAGAGATCTTTCCTCGTGACCAGCACAGCCGCTAAAGCGGCAATACAGATTACGATAATAGCGATAAGTACCGCTTTTTGCTGTTTCATAGTTAGCGTCTCCTTGCCTTTCGGCGTGTAAGAGGCTAATCTTATGTTGTTGAGCATAAGGATAGGCCTCGGGTTGATTGAAAGATCACTCGGGGCTTTCTTCTATCTGCTCCAGCGCGCCAGAGACAGATAGTCTCAAGCGCCCGCCCAGAATATACCAAAGCAAAATACATATATCTATATATTACATTATATTTCTGAGTGTATTTACCGTAAGCCATTCCTGGCTTGTGACTTACTGCTGATCTTCGGTATAAGTCCCAGCGGAAATGATACAAATTAAAACCGCTGAAATTTTAGTATTAATTAATATATACCGGCGTTTATAGATTTGAATAAAAGGAAGTTTTTATTTAGATATTAATCCCTTTAATATAATTCACTATACCCATTCTATTCGACATTTAAACTCATCAGATATATAAGCAGATCACATAAAAATGATATTATAAAAATATCGATAAAATCTATAATCAGGAAGACTATCGCAACTAAATTTAATACATAAAAAAATAACTTTTTCACTTAATGAGTAGGTTATTTTCCATAAAATAACCTACTTTTATTTTATCCAGGCAAAATTGACGTAGTTAACCGTGAGGTGCAACACAAGTGTTGACGTTCATCAAAAATATCGATTCGCCATACTTGGTGATTGCGGCCAATATGCAGGGGCTTACACACCCCTTTAACTTCACCACTGCGAACAGACCGGATATGGTTGGCATTGATTTCCAGCCCAACAACTTTTTTCTCACCTTCGGAACAGAGATACCCAGCCAAAGAACCGAGTGATTCTGCCAGTACAACAGATGCCCCACCATGTAATAAACCAAACGGCTGACGGGTACGATGATCAACCGGCATTGTGCCTTCAATAAAATCATCACCGATATGCGTGATTTTTATGCCCAGATGGCCCATCATACACTGGCTATTTACTTGATTCAGGCTATCCAGTCCAATATCACGTTTCCAAATCATGGGATTATCTCCAATAAAGCTTGCAACGGATGCTTAAGTACTTGCCCTTCTACCCGCTTAACCTGACTGCGGCAGGAATAACCAGAACTCAGGCAACGCTCCAGAGGTAATTTCTGCAAGGCAGGTTGCCAGGATAATTGATAGATACCAATAGAGTGTTTTATGTTTTTGTTTTCATGACCATATGTTCCAGCCATTCCACAGCAGCCTACACTGATATTATCTAGCTTACTACCCACCCGCTGGAAAATTTTTTCCCACTGTTGACTACTGCCTGGTAGCATAGTCACTTCCGTACAATGTCCGAATAGATACCATTTGTCACCGGACACGACCTGATTATCCTTTTTCTCCGGCAAGATGTTGATCAGCCATTCATGAACAAGCTGAACCTCAAACTTACCGCGCTGCTCACCGAGAATTTCTTTATATTCATCTCGATAGCACAATACCAATGCAGGATCGACACCGACCATAGGAATGCCCAGCTCAAATACCCGGCTGAGAAAATCTGACGTTTTTTGGGCCGTTTTAGCAAAGCGAGATAAGAATCCTTTGATATGTTGGGCCTTACCGTTAGGGGAAAATGGAAGCAATACCGGCTTATATCCCACTTTTTCCACCAGACAGGCAAAATCAACCACCACTTTCGCATCGTAATAACTGGTGAACGGATCCTGAACAATCAACACATATCCGTTACGATGAGCCTGATCCATTTTTTCAAGCTGTTCCAGTGTAGTAGAAAGCGCGTAATGACCAGCAAGCTGTTGGTGCAGTGTCGGGCTGGATAACAAGGGCAGATCCACCATCCCGATAGTTCGGCGGCTCAATTCCTGTACCCACGACTGTTTCAGGAAAAAATTAAATGCCCGCGGCGCTTTAGCCATTAATGGCGTACTACTTTCTGCACCTGCCACAATATAATCACGCAAGGGACGGAGATAACGGCCGTGATATAACTCAAGAAAACGGGCACGGAATGACGGCACATCAATTTTGATCGGACACTGGGTTGAACAAGCTTTACATGCCAGACAACCCGACATTGCCTCTTTTACTTCATGGGAGAAGTCATACTCTCCACGCCATGCTTGCCAACTATTACGCGTCTTTTCAATCAAACCACGCAAGCTTGGCCGTTTTTGTTCCAATCCCTGCTTCAACAGTTGCGGATCCACACCCTGTTCGGTCAAAAGCCGAAGCCATTCACGCACTAATGTTGCCCTGCCTTTCGGTGAATGGATACGCTGCCGGCTAATTTTCATTGACGGGCACATCGGGCTTTTCACATCGAAATTAAAACACAACCCATTACCATTACATTCCATCGCACCACGGAATGTATTTCTTACATTGACCGGAATTGTCCGGTCATAAGTCCCCCGCTTGACGGCATCAACTTTCATCATTGGCGCATCAACACCAATCGGTGGGCAGATTTTACCCGGATTCAAGCGGTTATCCGGGTCAAAGGCCGCCTTAATCCGGCGCAGCTCTTCATACAAGATGCTACCGAAAAATTCCGGACTATATTCAGCACGAAAACCTTTACCATGTTCTCCCCACAACAAACCGCCATAACGGGCGGTGAGACTGACAATTTCATCAGAAATTTGTTTCATCAGTATCTCTTGCTGCGGATCGCACATATCCAGTGCTGGCCGAACGTGCAACACGCCGGCATCGACATGACCAAACATACCATAATTCAGCTGATGGCTATCCAGTAGCAGGCGGAATTCCACAATATAATCAGCAAGATGCTGTGGAGGCACACACGTATCTTCCACAAATGGGATCGGTTTCGCCACACCTTTACTGTTACCCAGTAATCCAACCGATTTCTTGCGCATTGCATAAATACGCTCAATATCAGCCAGCTCGCGGCAAATCTGGTAGCCAATAACGCCCTGATGGCCTTCGATCAGTTCATCAAGGCGCTGACAAAGCATGTCTACCTGCTGGTCTATCAATTGTTGATCATCACCACTGAATTCAACAATATTCAACCCCTGCATATCCTTGCCAGGAATATCGGTGATCAATTCTTTCACTGAATGCCAGACAATATCCTCACGCGCTAAATTCAGAACTTTTGAATCCACGGTTTCAACAGATAGAGCTTTTGCATTCACCATAAAAGGCGCGTTACGCAGTGCCGAATCAAATGAATCATATTTTACGTTCACCAACCGCCTGACTTTCGGCAATGGTGTAATATTCAGAACCGCTTCGGTAATAAAAGCCAGCGTTCCTTCTGAACCAGTCAATATACGACCCAAGTCAAACTTCTGCATATCGTCACTGAAAACATGACGCAAATCATAACCTGTCAGAAAGCGATTGAGTTTGGGGAATTTTTCAACGATAAGTTCACGCCGCTCACGGCAGCGATTAAGTACCGTATTATAGATACGGCCTGTTGCAGAATCTTCCTGAGCAATTGATTCCGCCTGTGCTATGTCCATTGAGCGGGTATCAAGTAATTCGCCACCTAATAAGACTGCCCGTAAACCAAGAACATGATCGGATGTTTTACCATAGACCAGTGAACCCTGACCGGAAGCATCGGTATTAATCATTCCGCCCAATGTTGCACGATTACTGGTTGAAAGCTCAGGTGAAAAGAAATAACCATATGGGCGCAAATATTGGTTCAGTTGATCTTTAATTACGCCCGCTTCAACTCTGACCCATCCCTGCTCCGGATTAATCTCAAGGATACGATTCATATAGCGGGACATATCCACCACGATACCCTCATTAAGGGCCTGGCCGTTTGTGCCAGTACCGCCTCCGCGCGGGGTGAATGTCAAATTCTGATATTTTTTTTCGCCGGCGACACG
This sequence comes from Photorhabdus sp. RM323S, assembly GCF_042879375.1. Taxonomy (NCBI): domain Bacteria; kingdom Pseudomonadati; phylum Pseudomonadota; class Gammaproteobacteria; order Enterobacterales; family Morganellaceae; genus Photorhabdus; species Photorhabdus sp. RM323S. Next base: position 26,039 of record NZ_JBHFKZ010000046.1, on the reverse strand, counting down.
GGCCAGTAAAACCACATCTGCGCCGGATCGAGGGAAAACGACAGCCTGCGGTAAGAGTTGATAGATACTGTTATCTGTCGCCATCGTCAGGCGATCGGCATAGCTGCTTGCGGTATCTCCGGTAAATCCTTGTTCCTTGAGTGTATCCAAAAATTCCTGTGCCACCTCACTCACGTGAGGTGCTTGTAATATGCGTGGGATCATTATCGTTTTGACCCTTTTAAAATGAGTGTCCACATTGCTTCATTTATACTATCTTTGAATTGATGCCCGAGTCAGCCGTAATCATTAACCACCGTTAACTGACTTGTCTGAGAAGGCAAGCGGTTACCTTATCATAATATTCACCTATTTTGAGTAACCTGTAGATAACATCCTATTTATTCATTATCTTTAGCGCCACTAAATTCCTTAGAGAAATTAACTCATGGACAAATCTCAACCGTATTATGATCTACCAAAGCTATTGTTTACTTTAATTTTTCTTTCACTCTTAATTGTTACCAGTTTCTGGGTGATGAAACCGTTTATCCTTGGTTTTGTCTGGGCAGGAATGGTGGTTATCGCCACCTGGCCTTTACTGGAAAAAATACAAAACAGTTTATGGGGTAAACGGTGGATTGCAGTTTCCATCATGACGTTATTATTAATTCTGTTGTTTGTGATCCCCATCGCATTACTGGTTAGTAGCTTATTGGAAAACAGCGGGCCATTAATCGAGTGGGCTAAATCCCCGGCTAATTTTCAAATGCCGGCAATGACTTGGCTGGACAGCATTCCGCTGGTTGGCGATAAACTTTACAGCGGCTGGAACTCATTGATTACTGATGGTGGAAATGTGCTGATTGCTAAAGTCCAGCCCTATGTCGGAGAGGCGGCAACCTGGTTCTTTACTCAGGCGGCCAATGCCGGACGCTTCGTTTTCCATCTTGGCTTGATGGTGCTATTTAGCGTGCTCCTATATCTGAAAGGCGAACAGGTGACGATGAGTATTCGCCATTTTGCCGTTCGCCTGGCAGATAAACGCGGAGATGCCGCCATCCTGCTGGCAGCACAATCCATCCGCGCTGTCGCACTCGGCGTCGTCGTTACTGCGCTGGTTCAAGCCATTATCGGGGGTCTTGGCCTGGCTGTTTCAGGGATCCCTTATGCTACGTTACTGACAGTACTTATGTTTGTCTGTTGCGTTGCCCAGCTTGGTCCATTGTTGATTTTAGTGCCTGCTGTCACCTGGCTTTACTGGACAGGTGATACAACCTGGGGCACCGTGCTATTGGTCTGGAGCTGTATAGTAACAACAATGGATGGATTTCTTCGTCCATTTTTAATCCGTTTAGGCGCTGATTTACCGATGGCTCTGATATTAACCGGCGTTATTGGCGGAATACTCTCATTTGGCATGATTGGCTTATTTATCGGGCCGGTTGTATTAGCCGTTGCTTATCGTTTATTAATTGCCTGGATGAACGAAGTCCCAGCACCTGAAAATGATTTAGCCGAAACTGAAAAATATCTGGAAAAAGAATTTTCAGAATAATTTGTATGATAATTAATTCTGTCTCACATAGCGAAAGAGGATTAACTCTTTCGCTAAGCCATAATTTTAAAAACTAATCATTCATTTGAAATACTCATTTGTTTTTATTTGCTAGATATAATTATTGTGATCATAATGTTAAAAAATGGTTAAATTTGGTTTTTTATAGCCATAAATAATTCGTAAATTAGGACAATTCTTAATGAATAAACTATTTAACTAAATTAATATAAGCGGGCTGTAAACGAGACGTTTATTTCTCCTTTTGATGGTTCTATTTATTAGAAACGCGTATATTGCTGTGTGTAGTCCTTGCCTATCACGCCCATGGTAGGCTTTTTTTTCACTATTTTTATCCTTATTCTGTGGCATTGTCATCAGTTACTTTATCCATTAAAAAACCCGCCATTTATTCTGACGGGCCTTTAGTTTCAATTGCGGATTATTCTCAGTTAACTCTCTTTCGCTAATCCCAGCCAAGTTTTCACCACGGTATCTGGGTTCAATGACAAACTATCAATTCCCTCTTCCATCAACCAATGAGCGAAATCCTGATGGTCTGAAGGCCCCTGCCCGCAAATTCCCACATATTTGTTTTGACGCTTGGCCGCCTGGATAGCTAATGAGAGCATCGCTTTGACCGCATCATTGCGTTCATCAAATAACTCAGACACCACGCCGGAATCCCGGTCCAAACCAAGAGTAAGTTGAGTCATATCATTAGAACCAATAGAAAAGCCATCAAAGTATTCAAGGAACTGTTCCGCCAGAATTGCGTTGGACGGAATCTCACACATCATAATGACTTTCAACCCGTTCTCACCACGCTTCAACCCTTGTGACGCCAATTCAGCAATAACTGCCTCAGCCTGAGCGACAGTACGCACGAACGGGATCATAATTTCAACGTTGGTCAGCCCCATATCATTACGTACACGCTTAACCGCTTCACACTCCAATGCAAAACAACTGCGGAAACTGTCAGAGATATAACGCCCCGCACCACGGAAACCCAACATCGGGTTCTCTTCATCAGGTTCGTAAATGTCACCACCAACCAGATTGGCATACTCATTAGATTTAAAGTCAGACAGGCGAACAATAACCCGCTTCGGCCAGAACGCAGCCGCCAGCGTTGCGATCCCTTCTGTCAGGCGTCCAACATAGAACTCAACCGGATTATCATAACCCAACATCAGAGATTTTATCTCTTGCTGCAATTCCGGCGTTTGCTGATCAAATTCCAGCAATGCGCGAGGATGAACGCCAATCATTCGGTTAATAATAAATTCCAAACGGGCAAGACCAACACCTTCATTTGGTAAGCAGGCAAAATCAAATGCGCGGTCAGGATTACCCACATTCAGCATAATTTTCACATCAAGCTCTGGTAATTGATCGACCTGAGAACTTTGTACAACGAAATCCAGCTGATTTTGATAAACAAAACCTGTATCGCCTTCCGCACAAGAAACCGTCACTGGTTGATTTTCTTGCAAACGTTCCGTTGCATCACCACATCCAACAACTGCGGGAATGCCCAATTCACGGGCAATAATCGCGGCGTGACAAGTCCGTCCGCCACGATTAGTGACGATCGCAGCCGCCTTTTTCATAATCGGCTCCCAATCCGGATCGGTCATATCAGTGACCAGCACATCACCCGGCTGGATACGATCCATTTCATTTAAGTTATGAATAACTTTTACTACACCCGCACCAATACGATGACCTATGGCGCGCCCTTCCACCAATACCTGACCTTGTTCATTCAGTTGATAGCGTTCCATAACCTGTTGGTTTGAGCGGACAGTCTCAGGACGCGCCTGAACAATATATAACTTGCCATTATGACCATCTTTGGCCCATTCAATATCCATCGGCCGGCCATAATGTTTTTCAATCAACAACGCCTGACGAGCTAACTCTTCAACTTCTTCATCAACTAAAGAGAAACGATTGCGTTGTGCTTCTGGCACATCTTCGATGCGTACCTGCTTACCATGCTCTTTATTATCAGCGTAGATCATATGCAGTTTTTTAGAGCCCAGATTGCGGCGAACAATGGCGGGCTTCCCCCTATTCAGCGTTGGCTTATGAACATAGAATTCATCCGGGTTCACAGCCCCCTGAACAACCATTTCACCCAATCCGTAAGCAGAAGTAATAAAGACAACCTGATCAAATCCTGATTCAGTATCAATAGTGAACATCACACCGGAAGAGGCGAGATCAGAACGCACCATACGCTGTACACCGGCTGATAACGCAACCCCCCGATGGTCATATCCCTGATGGACACGATAAGAAATAGCCCGGTCATTAAACAGTGAAGCAAACACATGCTTAATGGCAATCATCACCGCATCAATGCCTTGTACATTCAGAAAAGTTTCCTGCTGCCCGGCAAAAGAAGCATCCGGCATATCTTCAGCCGTTGCCGAAGAACGTACGGCAAAAGAGGCTTCCGGCTCCCCTTCAGACAACTGGTGATAAGCGACCTGAATATCTTTTTCCAATTGCGGCGTCCATGGTGTATCAATCACCCATTGACGAATTTGTGCACCCGCTTTAGCCAGTTGGTTCACATCATCAACATCAGTTTCATCCAGCAAGCGATAAATACGCTGATTGACACCACTTTGCTCCAGGAAATCATTAAATGCCTGTGCGGTGGTCGCGAAACCATTCGGGACAGCAACCCCCAATTCTGACAGGTTAGTGATCATTTCTCCCAGGGAGGCGTTTTTACCACCAACCCGGTCAACATCATGCATACCTAATTGGTTATACCAAAGCACATTACACGGGGGGAGGTTATTGTTAGGCATTAAAACAATCCTTTTAACATTCGTGAGGTACAAGTCGGAAAATTGGCACTGCATTTTCAGCAGTCATAAACAGACTAACACAATGTTTTGACACACATAGAAAGGTGAATCGATCAACCCAACACATTATTTTTTTCTCAGGTATACTTTGCAGAAAATTGATGCCCGGTCTCATTTAACTAAACGACTGGAAAGATAGAAGACCACTATAAATATCATGACAAAATCCAGATTAGACATATCAGCAGAAAGTAATAGTGTTGAGAATAGTGTTGAACGCACCGTTTTCTTTATTTCTGATGGAACAGCAATTACCGCAGAAGTATTGGGCCATGCTGTATTATCACAATTCCCCATCAAAGTAACCTCATATACCCTGCCTTTTGTTGCCAGTGAAACCCGTGCAAAAGAAATAAAGCAACAAATAAATCAAATATATCAAGATACGAGTATAAGACCTTTGGTTTTCTATTCCATTATCTCTTCTGGGGTGAAAAATATTATCACCAGCAGTGAAGGTTTCTGTCAGGACATTGTCCAAACACTGGTAGCGCCATTACAAAAAGAGACCGGACTGGAACCCAAACCTGAGCTTAACCGTACTCACGGTCTGACCGCAAAGAATCTCAGTCAGTATGATGCGCGCATAGCAGCGATTGACTATGCCCTAGCACACGATGATGGTATCTCTTTACGTAATCTTGACCAGGCGCAGGTTATTCTACTGGGTGTGTCTCGCTGCGGAAAGACGCCTACCAGTCTCTATTTAGCCATGCAATTTGGTATTCAGGCTGCAAATTATCCTTTTACCGCAGATGATATGGATAATTTACAATTACCTGCAACATTAAAACAATTTCAGCATAAGTTATTCGGTTTAACTATAAGCCCTGACCGGCTGGCCGCTATTAGGGAAGAACGCCGAGAAAATAGCCGTTATGCATCATTGAGGCAATGCAGAATAGAAATTTCCGAAGTTGAAGCTTTATTCCGTAAGAATAAGATTAATTATCTTAATACCACCAATTATTCTGTTGAAGAAATCTCGACCAAAATAATCGATACGATGAAGATGAACCGCCGTATGTTTTAGAAATATATCAATATAAATAATTGAAAAAAATTTATGATGTAGCTAACTATATTGTTTGTTTAATTTAGTCATTTTCGTTTATTGTAATTTCAATTACCCACAGGTATATCCGCTAGTGTAAAACGAACTTTGAGAAAATATATGTACAAAACAGATGGTTTAAGGACTCACCGCGTCGATAGTTTGGTAACACCTCAGGCTCTGGCAATTCAATATCCTGTATCTGAAAAAATCGCCAACAATGTGACAACGTCACGAAAACGTATTGCAGATATTCTATCCGGGAATGACCAACGACTTATGGTTATCGTTGGTCCTTGCTCTATTCATGATATTGATGCTGCTTTAGATTATGCTCAACGACTGAACACATTACGTGAAAAATACCAGCACAGGCTGGAAATTGTTATGCGTACCTACTTTGAAAAACCGCGCACAGTCGTGGGCTGGAAAGGTTTAATTTCAGATCCGGATCTTGACGGCTCTTGCCAGGTTAATCGTGGTATTACTTTAGCGCGTAAGTTACTGATTGATGTCAATGAGTTGGGTTTACCTACAGCAACCGAGTTTCTGGATATGGTGACCGGCCAGTATATTGCTGATCTCATTAGTTGGGGAGCTATCGGAGCCAGAACAACAGAAAGTCAGATTCACCGGGAAATGGCATCAGCCCTCTCCTGCCCGATTGGCTTTAAAAACGGCACTGATGGCAATATCCGTATCGCTATAGACGCTATCCGCGCATCCAGTGTCTGTCACACATTTCTATCGCCGGATAATCATGGTCAAATGACCATCTATCAAACCGAAGGCAACCCATACGGCCACATTATTATGCGTGGGGGCAAACAACCTAATTACAGTGCCAGAGATATTGCCGCAGCTTGTGATCAACTACGTGAATTTGATTTACCAGAGCACTTAGTTATCGATTTCAGTCACGCTAATTGTCAGAAAATACATAAACGCCAACTGGACATCGCGAAAGAGGTAGGCCAACAGATTAAAGATGGTTCTGCGGCGATTGTCGGTGTAATGGCTGAAAGTTTTCTACTTGAAGGTGCCCAAACAATCATTCAGGGGCAACCACTGAATTACGGTCAATCTATTACCGATCCTTGTCTGAACTGGCAAGATACAGAGCGACTTCTAGAAACTCTTGCCGAAGCAGTCAATTATCGCTTCTGAACCCGCTTCTGAGTTAGCCTTTTATTCACAAAAGGCTAACTTACAGCAGATTAATAAACCATGCTAATATATTGGTTCTGAACAGCAAAAATATTGCTTGAAGTCATCTCTCCATATAACGATAATGATTCTCACTATGATAATAGTTAGTATTCGCTAAGTGGATTTATGACTAAAGTATGTCACCAACATTCCTGCATTGCACTTGAAGAACGGTGCAACACTTATCCTGATGAAATCATGCAAATTGGTTACATTGACAGTAAACAATTGTTAGGTGAGTTAGGAATTACCCGAATTCGCCACCAAGGGGAACTCTACCAATTACGCCAAACTAAAGCCGGAAAGCTGATACTAACTAAATAAAAAATAACTCAGCCAGCCACCCAGATCGCGTATCGGGGCAGCCAGCTATATCCATAAATCATAAAATATTCTTATGGAGATCCGTCGGATGTCTCAAACAGCAAGATCAACACTCAAGCTATCAGTATTAAGCCTGGCGGTTATTAGTAGCTTTTCAACCGCGTATGCAGCAACAAAATCGTCCGATTCTGATAGTAATAAATCATCCCGCGATGTGATAACTGTTTATGCAACAGGTAATGAAAGGGATAGTTTCGAAGCACCCATGATGGTGACGGTGATAAATAATAAATCAGCACAAAGTCAGACAGCCGGTAATGCCGGCGATCTTATCAGAAAAATACCCGGCATTAATATAGCCGGTACAAACCGTGCTAATGGGCAAGATGTCAGTCTGCGTGGTTATGGTCCACAAGGTGTTTTGACATTGATTGACGGTATCCGTCAGGGCACCGATACCGGTCATATTAATGGTACATTCTTGGATCCGGCATTAATTAAACAAGTCGAAGTTGTACGTGGTCCCTCTGCCCTGCTCTACGGCAGCGGTGCCTTAGGTGGTGTTATCGCTTATCAAACTGTCGATGCCGCAGACCTGCTGCAAGCGGGTCAAGATCACGGATTTCGCGTTTTCGCCCGCGGTGCAACCGGTGACCATAGCATGGGTTTTGGTGGTGCAACTTTCGGGAAAACAGATTCTCTGGATGGTTTATTCGCTTTCAGTACCCGTGATGCAGGCAGTATCCGCCATGGCGGTGGTTTAACGGCTGATAATGATGAATTTATCAGTAACCTGATAGCGAAAGGCAGCTGGAAAGTCGATGAAAACCAGTCCCTGAGTAGCCAGTTACGATATTACCGTAATGAAGCTAACCAACCTAAAAATCCACAAACGCTCATCGGGAAGAATGAAAAATCTGACTCATGGACTGATCGGACGACAACTCAACGTGATGCCCAACTCAGCTACCAGTTAAACCCGGCAGAATATGATTGGTTAAATGCCAAGGCTGACCTTTATTATTCGGATGTGACTATCGATGCCCGCACTCAAGAAAAGGGGTTCGAAGGCCGCAAGCAGAAAACCTATGGCGTAAAACTGGAAAACCGCTCCCGCCTGTGGACAGACAGCCCATTGGCACACCAACTTACCTACGGCGGTGAAACCTACCAACAGAAACAAACCCCAGGCGGTAACACTGATAGCTTCCCTGATGCCGATATCCGCTTTTCTTCCGGTTGGGTGCAGGATGAAATAACCCTGCGCGACCTGCCAGTATCTATTATCGCCGGTACCCGTTATGACAACTATAAAGGGACAAATTCCAAATATAAGGATGTCAGCGCTGATAAATGGTCTTCCAAAGGGGCTATCAGTATTACACCAACTGATTGGTCAATGCTGTTTACCTCTTATGCTCAAGCGTTCCGCGCACCGACAATGGGTGAGATGTATAACGATTCCAAACATTATTCGATGGGACCAATTACTAACTACTGGCTCCCTAACCCTAACCTTCGCCCAGAGAGCAATGAAACATGGGAATCGGGTTTTGGATTACGTTTCGATAACCTGCTGGCAGACAACGACGAACTGAAATTCAAAGCCAGCTATTTTGATACCAAATCCAAAGATTATATTAAGTTAGATGTCATTAATCCTCTTAGGACAAAATCAGGTAAAATAATCAGGTCAAAAACCGGCCAACCTATATATACGAATACAACATCCACTAATGTCCCCAAGGCCAAGATCTGGGGTTGGGATGTTTCTATGAACTATGAATCTAATCTGTTTTCTTGGGATTTGGCTTATAACCGCACTGAAGGAAAGGACGAAAAGAGTGGTAAATCTCTCGATAACCTCAGCCCAGATACCATCACCAGCACACTGGACATCCCTGTTGCACAAACCGGTTTCTCTGTTGGCTGGATAGGTCAATTTACCAAGCATACTGATTTTAAAGGGCAAGATAAACAACAGGCTGGCTATGGCATAAATGACTTTTACATTAGCTATCAAGGCGAAGGGATGTTAAAAGGTGTGACCACTACCGCAGTTTTGGGCAATGCCTTTGATAAAGAATACTACTCACCACAGGGAACACCGCAGGATGGTCGCAATGCCAAACTATTGGTGAGTTACCAGTGGTAATTAAATATAATGTATTTTCAAGGAGTTAAGTTGTGAATTCATCACTTTATGAACGTTACCTGCAAGCCAAAGCTGATAATAAAGCCAAATATGCCCGCGATCTGGCTGCTTATCTGAATGTCAGTGAAGGTGAGTTACTGCACAGCCGCGTTGGGATAGATGCCAAACGCCTTGACATTGACGCACCAACTTTACTGGAAGAACTGGCTGTTGTTGGTGAAACTAAAGCGATTACCCGCAATGATTTTGCAGTCCATGAACAAATTGGCCGGTATGAAAATACACGTTTCAGCGACCATGCAGGGTTGATCCTGAATCCTCGTGAACTCGATTTGCGGATATTCTTTAATCACTGGAGCAGTGTGTTTTATCTGGTCGAGCCCGCAAAAAAAGGGATGCGCCACAGTATTCAGTTTTTTGATCATCAGGGTGATGCGCTGCATAAAATTTACACCACGGATAATACCGATATGGCAGCCTGGGAAACACTGATCGAAAAATATCAGACAGAAGAAAACCCGGCATTGGTTATCAAACCTATCGAAGAAACCAGCTATTCAACCATAACCAATGAACTGAAAGTGCAACTCGATAAAGAATGGCGAGCAATGACTGACGTTCATCAATTCTTTATTATGCTTAAACGTCATAACCTGAGCCGTCAGCAAATTTTCGACGCGGTACCGGATGATCTAGCTTACAGAGTAGAAAATTCTGCACTGAATGAGCTCATTAATGCCGCTTATAGCGATCAGAATGAAATCATGATTTTTGTCAGCAACCGTGGTTGCGTACAAATTTTCACCGGCAAGCTGGAACGCCTGATGCCATATCAGGAAGAAAACTCAGATCAGAAATGGATTAATATCTTTAATCGTAATTTCACACTACATTTAATAGAGAGTGCTATCGCTGAAAGCTGGGTAACCCGTAAACCAACGGTTGATGGTTTCGTCACCAGTCTTGAGTTATTCGATGCTAACGGCAATCAGATTGCTCAACTGTTTGGTCAGCGTACAGAAGGCACTCCTGAACAAACTCAGTGGCGTGAGCAAGTGGCTGCTCTGCCAAAACTGCAACCAGCACAGGAAGAGCATATAGCATGAAAAAATGGCTTCTGACATTCGCCCTTGCGGTATCGTTCAGTACTTTTTCCACTGAACGGCTCGTCACCATTGGTGGCGATGTATCTGAAATTGTTTTTGCACTTGGTGAAGGTAACAAAGTTGTCGCCAGAGATAGCACCAGTCAGAAACCAGCAGAATTGCTTGCCTTACCCGACGTCGGCTATATGAGATTGCTCAATCCTGAAGGCATTCTTTCTATGCATCCGACACTGGTTCTGACTAGTGAGCTGGCAAAACCTTCACTGGCACTTAAGCAACTCCAAGATTCTGGTGTAGACGTTATTCAGATAACCGGAAAAGCATCGTTAGAAGCCGTTCCCGAAAAAATCAAGACCATCGCCAAGGCGGTCAATCAAGCTGAACGCGGTGAACAACTGATTAAGCAATATCAGAAAAAACTAGCAGACATCCCAACCACCAAATTACCAACCCGTATTCTGTTTGTGATGAGTCACGGGGGTATCATGCCAATGGCTGCCGGGCAAAAAACCGCAGCCGACAAAATGATTAGTGCTATTGGCGCGACTAATGCAATGCAAGGCTTTAACAGTTATCGTCCCCTTTCGCAAGAGGGTGTTATTGCCAGTGCACCAGATTTATTGCTAGTAACCGAAGATGGCATTAAATCAATGGGCGGCCTGGATAAAATCTGGCAATTACCGGGCTTGAAACATACCCCGGCCGGTCAGAAACAACAGATTTTAATTGCCGATGATATGGGCCTGCTTGGTTTTGGCCTCGAAACCCCTACAGTGATGAAACAACTACGACAGGCGGCGGAGAAGGCCCAATGAGCCGTATGAAGTCTCCAGGATTGGGTTTGGCATTTCTTTGTCTGCTACTGTCCGGGTTGGCTATTGGCTCCGCCAATCTGGGCGCATTAACATTATCTTTTAAGACATTGTGGGGATCCTCGATCAGTGATCCCCAATGGCAAATCTGGCTGAACATCAGATTACCAAGAGTATTATTGGCGATGCTGGTTGGCTGTGCTTTAGCCGCTTCCGGTGCGGTGATGCAAGGGTTGTTTCGTAACCCACTGGCAGATCCCGGCTTACTGGGTATGAGCAGTGGAGCGGCACTGATGGTTGCAATGGCGATTATTTTGCCCGTCAGCCTGCCATCTGCCATTACCGTATATGGTCATATTATTGCCGCATTTATAGGCAGCCTGTTAATTTCACTCCTGATTTTTTCACTGAATAAATATAACCAAGGAAATTTGGCTCGTTTATTACTGGCCGGGATCGCCATCAATGCGCTCTGCGCATCCGCTATTGGTGTCCTGAGTTATATCAGTGATGACCAGCAACTACGCCAATTCTCTTTATGGATGATGGGTTCACTCAGCCAAATAGAGTGGCCGACACTGGCAATTGCCGCTTCCTTGATTATTCCGGTTTCCATCCTGACATTCAGTCAGGCCCGTAAACTGAATCTGTTGCAATTGGGAGATGAAGAAGCCCACTATCTCGGCATTAACGTCCAGCGCACCAAATTCCAGTTATTACTCCTCAGCGCCCTGCTCATTGGTAGCGCCGTTGCATTAAGTGGGGTTATTGGATTTATCGGGTTGGTTGTCCCCCACCTGATCAGGATGCGGTTTGGTGGTGATCATCGCTGGCTGCTTCCCGGTGTCGCATTGGGTGGTGCCTCTCTTCTACTTACCGCAGATACACTGGCAAGAACATTGGTCTCCCCGGCAGAAATGCCCGTAGGTTTAATGACGGGTTTGATCGGTGGACCATACTTTTTATGGCTGATACTCAAACAGCCAGGGAGCCAGATATAATGGAAGCTGTAAAAAATAATATTTTTCTGCAAGCACAAAATCTGAGTTATTCAATTGGCAACCGGAAAATTATTGATAATGTTTCGATCTCGGTAAATAAAGGTGAAGTTGTCGCCATTATCGGCCCCAACGGCGCAGGAAAATCCACATTACTGCGACTGCTGACGGGATATATGAAACCTGAACAGGGGCAATGTTATTTACAGGGAACACCCATTGAGCAATGGCCGGCTCAACAGCTGGCCCGAACCCGGGCCGTCATGCGTCAGTACAGTTCACTCTCTTTCCCTTTCAGTGTGGAAGAGGTCATTGCTATGGGGCGTTCTCCTCATGGCATTCATCATCAACAAATAGCCATTGATACCGTCATTGAACAAACGGATTGCCAGGAGTTACGCCACCGTGACTACCGGCAATTATCTGGTGGTGAACAACAAAGGGTACAATTAGCCCGTGTCCTTGCGCAGCTCTGGTCTCCGGCACCGACAGAGTGTTGTTTGTTTCTTGATGAACCGACATCAGCCTTAGATCTTTATCATCAACAACATACGCTGCGTCTGCTTTACCGGCTGACACGGGAACAACCGATGGCTATGTGCTGTGTTTTACATGATCTCAATCTTGCCGCTCTCTACGCAGATAAAATCTTTCTGTTACATAAAGGGAAGCTGGTCGCAGCAGGTACGCCAGAAGAGGTACTGAATGATCAAATTCTAAAAAAATGGTACCAGGCAGATCTTGGTATTACCCGCCATCCTGAGACTCAACAACCTCAGATTTATCTAAGGCAATAACGACAAAAAAAAGCCTGACAGGCAAATTATTTTAGCTATTTGCCTGTCTTACTTTTTACTTACGAAATTTTATTACATCAGGCAGATACCAGAAAGTTGCAATCAAACACAAACAATAACCCAAAAGTTCGCACCCTTCTTCAGCCATATTTTTTACAATTCGATCAAAATTTTCCAGCATTAAACCTTGCCATAACACTCCCATACCAAACAGACGGGAAAAAACCAACACACACAAGATACCTGAAACCATCATGCCGTAACTTTGATGACGGGCAAAATGAGTAATCCCAACTAATGTAACCCGACCTTGGTAAATAGCGTAAAAAATACAAATTAACGCCAACGGAATAGCAACCCATGCCCAGGCACCATGAAATATTTCATCAAATATGGAATCCAACTCTCTTATCAATAAACAAGCAAAAAAACCTGATATCAAGACTAATGCAGGACGCAATTGACTATTCTTTTTTGCTTCCAGAAAAAATGCAGCAGAAATAACAAACAGTATACTCTCCTGAGAAATTTCAGTTAATGAACTCTCCTTCACTGCATTCTGCAAATAGACAACATCAATAAAAAGTAAGCCGATAACTATGGACAAAATCAGAGCATAAAAAACAAAAAATGCCAGTTTTTTAGTTAAAAAAGTCACGTCCGATTGCATTACAACCTCCATTAAATTAAATGACGCACGATAATACTGCTTTAAATAAATTGGTGAAGATCATTTGATGCTACTTGTTGTTAAAGCAAAGGAAATTTACACAAATAAGGGTAATAATCAATTATAAATAGCACTTTTCGCCTATAGATATTTCCGATTTATCTTAAAATACTCACAATAATAACTATCGTTATTATCATTACAGGAATAGCTAATTAACACTAATATTTTAGCAACTAGCCCACCATTAGTGGGAGGTGAAAATGTCAGAAACTGTAGTAAACGATATTGTCAGATGGCTTGAAACCCAGCTTCAATGTAACGAAGGTATAAAAATAGATACCATTGCTAATAGGAGTGGTTATTCAAAATGGCATCTGCAAAGGGTATTTAAAGAGGTGAAAGGCTGTACTCTGGGTGAATATGTCCGCAAACGGCGTTTGCATGAAGCAGCAAAATCTCTGCGTGAAGAAGATCTGCCGATTCTTGACATTGCTCTACAGTATGGCTTCAGTTCTCAAGCAACATTTACCCGGATCTTTAAAAAACACTTTAACACCACACCTGCCAAATTCAGAGAGAACGGTAATCTACCTGAATTAAAGTTCTTCTTAAGTTGTGAGTGATAGCCGATTTGCTCACGGTCTTATTGATATTGTCTTCCTTAATGGTCAATAATTTTATTGACCATCTCTCTTTTATGCTATTTGAGTTCACTAACGCTCCCAATGGAACAAAAACCAGATAAGAATTTCCCAGATAGCTAACTGATTAGTTTAACATTTATTTCCCTTGCCTAAATAAGCGTACCTAATATCATTTTACCTTGGCTAATCCCTGTTTATTTCTTCGAAATGGAGAACAGATTTTCATAAATATTTTAGCTTTCCTTAACTGTTACCACATATATCAGCATACGTAATTTCAGATAGCAACTTCATGAGATGACAACAAAACCCGCGCTATTTTATTAGCCCATGTGAATAAACCAGTTAATATAATTTCAAAATAAATAGTATAAGGTAGATTCACATAATACTTAACAACTAAAAAACAAAGCTAAGAAAAATTAGTGTATATGTAACTATGAATAAATATAAACCCTGAAGATTGAACATCAGGGTTTTATTTAAAATTAATTTCAACTTACTGCTTATCCAAATAGGCCTTATTCTTACAAATAGTTTGAACACTGCCCAGGTTTAAAATGGCAAATAAAATAACCTAATGGGATGTGCTCTTAGTATTTTAATGCAAATAATAACGAATAATATTTTCCATAGGAATTCTCATTACATCATAGTCTTACCTATCATTCTTTTAAGACTTTGGATCTGTTTTAGGGTCTGTTTTGGGATCTGTCTTTGGGTCTGTTTTTGGCTTATCAGCCTTAAGTAATACGCCGTTGATGTACCCATAATCTTTGTATATATATCCGGTAGTTCTAATATTGACTTTTTTCCCACTAAGGTGTGCAAGAATCAAAGTTATTAGACTACCATTTCCTTGATAACCGCCAGCAGAGTTATCTAGAAGAAAATTTCGTGGAGTACCACCTTTGCCATCTTTGTCAACTTCGCCTTCAATAATGACTACATGAACGTTGTCTCTGGCTATATCTGGAGCAATTTCAATGGAAGATACAGTGACATCAGAAATAGATACACCAGAAGAAACTATTTCAGCAGAATGATTTTGATCGGTCATAATATATTAACCCTTATAATATTAGATTTAGCATCAAGTTATAAATATAGAAATTCATATTACACCAAAAAACTCAATTAATTTACTAACATCCATATTCAATTATCATAATCCATAAACTTATAAAAACACTTTACAACTTTAAAAATAGTGTAGAACTAATAGTCCGTCAATAAAATACCAAAGGAAACCAAACTAAATAAAAACAAACATTCAACATTAATTGACAATGACAAAACTAAATTACTGTATATTTTCCTATTATAACTTAGTACTAATGTATCTCACATATAATGTCACTTGATAATTATATAATCTACCGAAAATAAAAAAACCAAGATGAGCCAGATATCTCTAATAACGTAATCTGGCTCAATTTCTACTATTTCATAGTAAACTCAACTGACCATGCGTAGGTAAAAAGATTAGTAGAGGTGATAGTTGCATTACAAACAGCACCCCCACTCGGTGTTGCTCCCTTATTCCACTTCGGAATTTTAACGCCATTGACGTATGTATTCACGAAAGTGGTCATAAATTCACAGCTCTTAAACCCTATTTTATATCGTACCATTGCGTAATTTACATCAGGAGATAGCGGACTTTGAACCTGATAGTTATTGACCCCCCCTTGTCCTACACTTGAATCAGGTTTAGGTGTTGCATTTGCATATGTTCCGGCTTCATTATTAGTGATAATAGTGTAAACAGCATCAGCACTTCCCGGCGCACCAAGGTGCTTAAATGTAACTGTTACGGGCGGACCTGCATGAGCGACACCTACAGCAGTTAAAGAAGCAGTTGCAAACAGGGCCAACAACGATTTACGTAGTAACATGTTAGATATTCCTTATGTTGTTTAGAATGGCTGACTGCATTTTGATACAACTTTTTTTTCTATGAATTTATCTGACGCACGATATATATGCCAAATTCATAAAGCAAATTTCTGCTTTATATATTTATAATATAGACCATTTTCATCAGAATTTATTCAAATAGATAAAAGATTCTTAGTTATAAAATCCGCAAATATTTTGATCTTAGGGGAATAAGAAAATAAATATCGGTACAATTATATAGAAATAGTTTCATGGTCAAATTAAATCGTCCCAATGGAGATTAATATTAATTCGTCACAATATTCCGCAGAAACTTTAAATTCGATATCATCTTAACAAGAATTTAAGCAGTATAAATATATAACAGTGAATGAGTTGCAATAGATGATATTAAGAATGAATCTCAACATACAAATTGCCAATGCAAACAATTGTACCAAAGCCAAGTTGTCCAATACACGTGGTCAAATCTCGATCATTGCTGCACAAAAATTTCAACATAGCCTGCTTCTAACCCGACCACTTCTACCCCCTGAGGAACAGCATACCCTGGTGTTACCGTAATCTGCTGTGCAGGATCGCGTAACTCACGTCTATAGGTAACAAAAACCTGCCCGTCAGGCCCCTGGCGTAATGCCCCGGCAGGCACCGCCAATCCATGTTCATTGCGATACGTGACAATAGCCAGTTTAGCACTCATATTCAGACGGATACGCTGCCGCTGTTCAGGTGTAAGGGGATCAATCGCTACCAACACATCATAATTTACACCCGCTCCCTGCGATTCGCTTGAACGGCCTTGTACGCCAATCGTCTTAATCTGCCCCTGCAAGGATAACCCCGCAAAACCATCACCCGTGATCTGAACTGGCATTCCTTCATACAATTGGTGAAGATCTGCCTCTTCAATGCGTGCTACCGCCTGAATTTGTTCTAAATTGATTATCTCAAAAAGCGGTGCACCCTGAGTGACTCGGGTCCCTTTTTGAATAGATAACGCTTTGTCTGATTCCTGAACAAGAGGACGAACAACAATTCCGTCAAAAGGAGAAACCAGCTCGCGTTGAGCTTGCTGAACTTGGAGTGCCTGATAACGCGATTGAGCGTTGGCGAGTTCCATATCGGCGATTTGGCGATTCTCGCCTGTGCCTTTATCAAGTGTCGCGTTTAGCTCTTCCCTGGCTGCGGCAAGATCGAGCTGTTGAACTTTGACCTGCTGCTCCAGTGTATCAACTTCCATACGGGCAACAATGCCACGCTCAAATAAGGTTCGAGTATCAGTAAGTTTACGTTCAGTATCATTCAGGCTTAACTGAGCATTGGTTAAGGTTCTGCGTACCCTGGCAACGTCTTGGCTGTTTTCCCAGTTCGCCATATCTTGTACCACTCGCTGGGCTTTCAGTCGTTCCGTAAGCGCCTGTCGTAACTGGATATCCAATTGTGCAGTATCAAGGCTCAACAGGGGTTGCCCTCGTTTAACGCGCTGGCCTTCCGTCACCACGACTTCAGCGATAACACCATCGAATGGTGCCGCAATCGTCAAACTGGTAGCGGCCTGAATGCGACCAACTAACCCAAGACGGTTTTCCAGCCGTTGAGGTTCAACACGCACCCACGGTTTCTGTGATGATGTATCAGTTGAAGACGGCAGATAGACATAGGCAATGGCAACCCCGGCGACTAATGCAACAACAAGTGCCACCAGCCAACGAGTCTTACGCCTGAAACAGGCAAGTACCCTGCTCTTAGTCATTAAGTGCAATATCCCAGCTCCCCAGGGTGGTGCCCAATGTTTCATCCAATTCCGCTTGCGCATTCAGGTAGGCGATTAACGCATTGAGACGAACATTCTCGGCATTACGCAGATCGGTTTCAAAACTCAATACCTGAAAGTTACTGGAACGGCCAACCGTCAGTTTTTCGCGTTCAATCTCCAGCTTGCGTCGGGATAGATCCCTGGCACGTTGTGCGATCTCATATTGACGCCAACGTGTACTAATATCACGCACCGCATTACCGACATCACGTTCCAGTAACTGTTTTGCCTCAGTAAGACGGATATCCTGATTCTGAACATCAACCCGCGCCCGCACTTCCGCCTGACGCTGACTCAAATCCCCAATGGGTATTTCCACCTGGACACCTGCGTAATTTTCCCAATTTCGCGAACTGTTTGCACCGGTTCGATCGCGTACCTGGCTGGCCCCACCGACCAAAGAGACATCCCATAAGCGATCATTACGGGCGACTGTCAGGTTAATACCCGCCTGCTCTGCGGTAATCAATTGGGTAAGATAGGATGGTTGCTGCTCTTGTGCCAAATGTTGCGCCTGGAGCAGATTAATGTCTATGCGTTTGGCGTCCAATTTGTCAGTCGCTTTTACCTGAGTTTGCAAGTCCAGGGCGAGCAAACGCAACAACTCTAAGCGACTGGTATCCAGTTGATTAGCGGCTTCCTCATTAGCCAGTTCCTGCATGGCAACATCGGCCTCAGTCTGAACAATCTCGAAAGCTGCCATTCTACCTGCGGAAATCATGACTTTATTAACCTCCAGCAGTTGGCGCGAACGTTCAAGGGCATCACGTGCGATTTGTAACTGTTCTTGAGCGCGCAGCAATTCACGGTAAGCCATAATAACCTGCGTGATAGTCTGAGATACCGTTGCTTTCAGATTCAGGCGATTTATTTGCTCCATCAGTTGAGCAAGACGTACAGGCGCCGTCGCCACCTCTTTGCCGGCCCCGCGCAGCAGTGGCTGGATCACAGAGAATGAAGCGCCATCATTACGGCTACGGCCAGCATTTTCCGCCCATGTCGCCCGGCTCGTCCATGACAAGCTGAACCGGGTACCATATTCCCCAAGCATTGTAGACGTGGGCGTAATCTCGCTCTGACGGTAACGATCATCTTGATTACGGGCAGCAATATAACGACTATTGATCAGCAATTTCGGCGTAAAACGATCTTCCGCAACCCGCAAATCGAATTTCTGGGCAATACGATCCAGATAAGCACTGCGAATCGAGCGATTGTTTCGTAATCCCAAATAGATTGCATCACTGAGTGTCAGATCGATAGTCTGCTGATTAAGAGAAATTGTACTCATTGTGGGCATGGTTGCCTGCGACGGGGTCAGCGGCTCCGCTAAAGCTTGTTTGACGGATACCGCTATCATCAGCGCAATAATGATGCCAATAACACGCTGAAAAGTTTGGCTAATCATCACGAAGTGCCTCTACAGGTTGTAACCTGGCAGCAGCCAATGCTGGGTTGATGCCGAAAAATAAACCGATCACTAACGAACTGGCAATCCCCAGTGGCAAAGAGAGTGGAGATAACGTGAATACCCAACCAGAAAATTTTACAAACAGGTACCCAGCGGTCACCCCCAACAGCGATCCAGCAACTGCGCCGACAATAGACAAAGTGGCCGCCTCCAGCATAAAAAGCACACCGATATCAACAGGTCGGGCTCCCAGAGCCATACGAACACCAATTTCACGCCTGCGTTCTGAAACATTCATCAGCATGACATTCATGACACCCACCCCGCCCACCAGCAATGAAATGCCTCCCAATCCGGCAAGCAAATAGGAGAATGTCTTTGCTTGTCGCGTCAATCCATCAAGCAATTGCTGCGGAATTTGAACTTCAACATGACGACCTTTTGATAATGAGACAAGATAATCACGTAATAATACAGCATCACTGCTTAACGTTGTTACGTCTCGCGCTCTGGCAATGACACTGCCTATCTCTGGAGCTGGCCGCAGCCGTCGCATTCCTTCAATGGGCAATATCACGGAACCATCAACAGAAACCGGGAGTAAAGGATTTATTCCCTGAGCAGAGAGAATACCTATCACTTCAAACAGATATCCCTCAATTTGCAGTTGACTACCTACCCGGATAGGTTGGTTTGGTACTTTTGACTGTTTCGCAATATCTGCGCCGATCACGGCATAAGTTGTCTGTCGATCATAGTCCGATAGAAAACGCCCCTGCTCGATCTGTAAATCAAGCACTGCGGCCAGATCAGAGGATGTACCTGTAATATTCGTATCAATCCCTTGCCCCAGGAAACGCATTCGAGTTGAGTATAACGTGATGGGGGCAGCATACATGATCGTGGGCAGCGTTCGGGTAAGCATCTGAGTATCCAGTGTGGATGGCGCAGGTTTGACATCAGTGCCCGGCATAAAATCAAAATGGGCGACCAGCATATTGCTCCCCATGCTCTTGAAAGTGCTGATAGCTTCATTGGCAGCGTTGTAACCAATGTTCAAAAGTGCAATGACCGAAGCACACCCAACGGCAATACCAAGCAACGCAAACAGGGAACGCCGCCCCAGTAAACGCAGGCTATCCAGCGATTCACGCAAGGCTTGCGAGAAGGAAAATCCGTGGCGACCAGAATTCACGTTAAGCATCGGATATATCCGGCCATAGATCGGTTTCGGAAAGCTGGCCATCATTGACATACAGACAGCGCTGCATATTTCTGGCGATTGCTTCATCGTGTGTCACCATGACCAGTGTCACGCCCTGCTCGCGATTCAGTGACAGAAGAAGTGCCATGATATCGCGTGCTGTAGTACTGTCGAGATTGCCTGTCGGTTCATCAGCCAAAATGAGAGAGGGCTTGCCGACCAAGGCTCTGGCGATGGCAACACGTTGACGTTGTCCCCCGGAGAGATCTGCCGGCCGATGGTGAATACGATCAGCCAGACCAACCAATTCAAGCTGATATTTCGCCTCCTGCCGGGCCAGCGAACGTGAATATCCACGATACAGCAATGGCAGCGCCACATTATCCAATGCCTGCATTCTGGGAAGTAAATTGAAACTCTGAAATACGAAACCAATTTCCTGATTTCTTATTCTCGCCCGCTCATCAGGAGTAACATTTGTTATATTAACGCCACTAAACTGAAAACAACCAGAAGTAGGTTGATCCAATAAACCAATAATATTAAGCAAAGTACTTTTACCCGAACCGGAAGCGCCAACAATAGCACAACTTTGCCCACGCATTATGGTAAGTGATATTTTATCCAGCACCGGATGATATTTTTCCCCCATACGATAGGTTCGACAAATATTTCTCATATAAATCAAAACCTCTCCACCCTGGGAAGTTGTGATTGTCATGTCTGATTTATTCATCGCTTTTGACATCCATTAAATGTATCACTGGCTCCATTTGATTGTTTACCCGGTTTTATATCATGGGAAGATTCTCTTGTAAAAGGCTGCAACTTGAGTGAGATGCAAAAACGTCGAGCAGCAAAAATAGATTAGATTAACTTAACATAAATTCAAGTTACCCATTGCATTTTGGGGTTAATCCCCCCAAATTAATCCTGCCAGCTTTGGCATTTCGTACAGGTTTTTATGAAAGTTCAAGAGATAAAGGGCGCGAGATCAAAATGTATATCTAAGCTCTCGCAATAGAAAATTATCAGGTATTGGGGTAATAGCGATGAAATTAAAAAAAATCTTGGGAATGGGTAGTGCATTATTGTTAACCCTGTTTTCACAAGCAGCATTATCGGCGAGCTACCAATCTTCGGTTGTTCTGCCAACCGTGTATTCCAGAAATTACATAGAAACAGCTTATCTTCCTGTCGTCGGATCTCCACCAGCCTCAGGCAGTATTAGCAATGTATCCTGGACTTGGAATGTCGTCGGGTGGCCTCAAGGACTGTCGGTTTATCTTTGTCAGGGAGATATCAACAACAACAGTTGCCTTGATATCTCTCGCACCCGGAGAATGTCTACAGCCGCATTCAATACTAGAAGCCCGGCACAGCAGTTCTTTTATGCTTTGAAAGTTGCAAATGGCGGAACAGTACCAGTGGCAGGCCAAATGGGAGAAATTACTGTCACTTGGTAATAATTTCTCGATTGTCCTCCAAAGATTGCCGTCAGCACCACAGGCGGCAATTCTGACTTATAACTGAGCTCAAGAAACATCTGCTAAAGCTATCAAAGCCTATTAACAAAGAATGTCTCCAACCTTAATCGCGATTTTTTAGCATTTAATATACCTCATTCCCCATTGTCAGGATTAAACAACCCGATCTTGATCACATTTCATACTATCCATTCGGACTAATAAATAATTTCACATTAGAATAGTTTAATTAAGTCACTATTAAATTATCCATATTCTCTATGGGAAGATGACTGCTTTATCACCGCAGCCTGACAGCGGATAACAGGGTCACTTATTGGTCAGTCTCACTGACATTGTCACATTTAACGTAAAAAAAGGAACAGAACGATGGCGAAATGCCACAACTTGATGGCCAGGGTTACGAGTTATCTTTTAATTTACCTGACGGCAATCCAGCCGCTGCACCCGGCTATCGCTGCCGGCATAACACCGGATAACAACCGTACGCAGGTACAAAACCACGCCAACGTGCCGGTGGTGAATATCGCCACACCGAATGACGCCGGGATATCCCACAACACTTATCAGGAATTCAACGTTGCCACTCAAGGTGCCGTACTCAATAACGCCACTCAGGCAGCCCAATCACAACTGGCCGGGCAACTTAACGCCAACCCGAACCTGAAAGGCCAAGCGGCTGAACTGATTATTAATGAAGTCACCGGCAACAGGCGCTCTGAGCTGCAAGGTCAGTTGGAAATTGTCGGCAATAAAGCCAACGTGATGATTGCCAACCCCAACGGCATCACCTGTGATGGCTGTGGCTTTATCAATACTGCCAGCGCCACCCTGACCACCGGTAAACCCCAGTTTGATAAACAAGGTGCGCTGGAAGCACTCGAAGTGAAACAGGGCCAGATTACCATTGGTAGCAAAGGGCTGGATGGCAAAGCGACGGATTATGTCGATATCATCAGCCGGGCAACGGAACTAAATGGAAAGATTCAGGCTAACACCCTGTCACTGACGCAGGGAGCCAACCGCATCAGCTTAAAAGACGGCACGGTTAACTCACTCGCCGGAGAAGGCGCTAAACCGCAATTAGCCATTGATACCAAAGCATTAGGCGGCATGTATGCCAATAAAATCCGGCTGGTGGCCACTGAAGATGGCGTTGGGGTTAATTTGAAAGATTTAACCAGTGACCAGCGTGATATCACCTTAAACGCTAACGGCAAAATCGAATTAGGCAATACCAACGCTAAAACCGACTTAAATATTATGGGTAAAGAAACGCATATTGCCCCGAATATGAATGTGCAAGCGGGACGGGATATGACCCTGGCAAACACCACGCTGGAAAATAAAGGCCGCGTAACCGCCGGTCGGGATATGCGGGTATTTGGCGACACCGTGCGTAATACCGGTGATAAAGCCTTACTGCAAGCCAATGATAATCTGTGGATACAGAAAGATGCGCAGGGAAATAAAGGTCAGTTAGTCGAGAATAGATCGGCGACAATAAAAACCGTCAAGGGGGATTTGGTTGTCAGGACAAAAGATCTGAATAATACCCGCGATGTCTTTGTTATTCAAAATAAGCCGGTAACACCGGATTTTACAGACAGAGATATGACCGTACTTAATGATGTCAATATTTTTGGCAAGCCCTATGCTATAACAGCAGAGTTGACACCACTTCCTGACAAATGGTTCGGTCATGCCTATTTCAGTCGTCTTAGTTTTGAGGATAACAGAACAGAAAAAGCTTATTTAAATAATGCCAGAATGAAAAGCAGGGTATTAGAAAGTTCTCTGCCCGTTCTTATCCTCTCGGGAAGAAATGCTTATATTAACAGTGATAATTTATCCAATCAGATAAGTAAAATTGCAGCTGAAAAAGATATTTTCCTGACTGGAAATAAGTTTATTAATGAAAGCAAAAGAAAAAGCTCACTCAATGATTTTATTATTTATGATCTTAAGCTTGAACCTGTCCCGACTGTCTATCCTTACCAAAAATCAGGCGAAACTCAAACCTTGAATGACGAGGACGATGTCATTGAGCCGGCAAGCCTCATCGCGAAAGGTAGCATTGTTGCTGATTTCAAAGACAGTATCACCATTAATACCGCCCTTCCTTATGACATTAAAACTGTCTCGGAAATTAATGTCAAAGAACGACCGGAAACCTTATCGGCGATGAATATTATTCTCCATGCCGGGCAAATTAATATCACTGATAAAATAAAGGCCATAAATGAATTAAACATTATCGCTGAAAAAGAGATTAATCTTAATGATGCTGCACTACTGTCATCAAATAACTTATCCATGACAGCCATCAATAATATTAATGCTCTGCAAAGTGAGGTAAAAGGGCAAGAGATTACCCTTATCAGCCGTCATGGAGACGTCCGGTTTCAGAGCAGTGAAAAACCCGGTTATTTTAATGCCGATAATACCCGGAGAGTAAGTACATTAAGTGCTAAGGGTAATTTAACAATCAATGCAGGTAAAAATCTCCTTTTACAAAATACCTATTTAACTCCGAGTACATATATCTCTTTGACAGCAAATAATGATATTGGGATAGAAAACACAGTACGACTCACCCCTCGACAAACGGGTCCTGTGCATTCAGATAAATGGGATCCTGATCTGCTTAATGCTATTTTGCCTGAACAGGAAAAAGGACATCTTGAATTTCTGTTACCAATGACCGGCGTTTTACATGCCTCAACATCATTGATGATTAATGCGGGCGGTCATTTCTTTACTCAAGGGGCTTTCATCTCAGCCGGAAAAGATGTTTATTTAAGTGCGGCAAAGCATATTGAACTCGGCTCCCGTGAATTGATTTTTCATAAACTAGAGGGCATCTTTTTATCGGGTCATTATATTCCACCTTCACGTTCACTGGTATTAGGTAGCAGGATCACAGCAAAGAATAATATCAGCCTGATAAGTGGCGGTGATATTAACGGGAAAGCCGTTCAGATACAGGCTAGCGGCAATACATTATTATCCGCTGGAAGAAATATTACATTACCTGCCCTGGATTATTCTGCAATTAACCAGGCTAATGATAACAACAAGGATGACCGACATATTATTGCTCAAGTCCGGGGTGATAAAAAACTGACCATGGCAGCAAATGGCGCTATCACCACTGCGGGGACTCAATTGACTTCTGACGGTGATGTCACGCTCTCCTCCGGCGGTAATCTGCGTTTTGAATCGGTGCAGAATCACATCTACCGGGAAAACGGCAGGGAATTCACCAAATCAGTGAGCCAGCAAGGCACCGAATTGACCAGTGGCGGCATCCTCACGGTTATCTCAAACGGCAGTATCCTTTTCCAGACCACTAAACTGGCGGCCAAAGGGGCAATGGATGTCGCGGCACAAGGCGGCTACCTGTACGCTCAGGCGATGGAAGAGTCCAGCCACTATGAGAAAACAGAGACCAAACGCCGGTGGTATGGCAGAAAGAAAACCACCACACGCACCCGTCATGATGTCACGAACAAAGTCACTGAATTTACCGCCAGCGGTGATATTAACCTGTTAAGCCGGGATGACAGCACCTATGAAGCCAGCAAAATCACCACCAATCAACATGCTAAACTGACCAGTACGCACGGTCAGGTTAATTTCAAAGCGGTAAAAAACAGCACTTTTGCGCAAACGATTACCCATTCCAAAGGCTTTTATATCACGCAGACAGATAAAGGTTACACCGAAAATACCTGGGTGCTTCCTGCTATTCATCTCGGTGGAAAACTCACCGTCGAGGCCGCTAACGGGGTCAGCGCGGATATTAAAGCTAAAAATGGTCAGTCATTACACAATGCCCTCTCCGTCTTTGGTAATACCCCGGAAACCGCCTGGTTGAAAGGACTGAGTGAACGTCAGGATGTGCAATGGAGCTTAGTCAACGATGCATATGACAGCTGGGATTATAAAAGCCAGCACCTGAACCCGGTGGTTTCGGCGGTCATCGCGATTGCCGTGGCTACCGTGACGGCAGGTGC
>NZ_JBHFKZ010000045.1:0-43790 GCF_042879375.1 Photorhabdus sp. RM323S | reverse complement strand
GCCATAAAGCGAGCCATGCCCTCCTGCTCTTTTAGATAATCCCAGGGCAGCACCAGACTCAGGTAGGAGCTACTGTTGTCACCACTTATTTCCCGGGAATCCAGATAATGCATCAGATAGCGGGGGGCTTCATAGATATTTTTTGCGTCACTAATATCCCAAGTAGAAGGCTGATTCTTTTTCTGATTAAGAATACCTTCTTCCACTTTGGCAATATTTTCGGGTGAATACTTTTTTAGCCCTTTCAGTGCATGACGGTGAAAACGCAGGTAAGTGCTGAACTCTTCGCGAAAGCGGCAATAACAGGCCAGAATGCGTTGCTTTTTCTCCGGGGTGTAACCCTGTTTAAAAAACAGGGTTATCGAGATACCCAGACGGGAAACAGTCAGCCCATCGCCATTGAGGAAAGTAAACGCAGCCAGTTGTGATCTTAACTGGGCAAAATAATCCAAAGTTTTCATATTTCTCTCCTTTCATTATGAAGCACTGGCGAATGTCACACTCGCCAATATTGCCAGGACAGCGGCTAATGCGGCGGCGCTGATCGCTGCGGCAGCAGTTAAAATTTCCACCAGTGCAATCAGCGCAGCAGCGACGGCGAGGGTGACGAGAATAACAACGGCAACACCGGCAATAATTACCACGACTTCCAACATGTCTTCACCGACCGCTTTAAATATTTGCATCCAGCTAATACTTTTTAGCTCTTCCAGGGTGATATCCGAACCCTGTTGCACGGTCTGCCATTGGGCTTTTATCTCACTCTCCGTCCAGGTCACAATTTTCCCCGTCTGTTCACTGATCCAGGAAAACGCGTAACTGGCCTGATGGTTTATCGGGTCAATAATTTCTTCACACACCCACTTGCCCGCTTGATTGAACCAGAGACCAAACTGAGCAAGGCGCTCCCGGGTACTGTCGCGGACATAATGCAACCCATTTTCGGCCAGACCAGCCACCTCCTGCCCGAGGACAACCCAGTCTTCATAGCTGGGTAAAAAAGACCAGGGGGAGGTACTGATAAGTGGGAGTTTTTTGGTCAGGGGTTGCGGAATAGTCCCCGGTACGCCTTCTTCGGGAGGTGTGGGGGGAGGTAATGCATTATCGTCAGGCGGCGAACCGGGTGGTAGCGGGGCCAACGGTATCGGATTTTTATAGTGCTGGGAACCGGGTTGGTAATGTTTTCGCCACGCTTCATCATACTGTTTTTGCTCTTCTGTGCGGCTATCGATGACACGCAGCACCCCAAAGCGAGAACGGGTAGCAATCTGGATATAATCTTGTTCTTGATCTCTACTTAGATCATCCCCCGGAAATTTCACCTCAATCAACATTTTTAGATTATCAGGGTGCACAGAACCATCAAAGTAGGTGGCATTTCTGCCCGGCCAGCGGAGATCCTCATCTTTAACCAGAATAATATCGGGGCGGCGAATACCAACAATTCCAAATTTCTCTGCGTCTTCCGCAGAAGGCCGGGCAAACGGATTACTGGATTGCGGTAAGTTATCACCATAACGCTGCTTAGAGTCTTGGCTGGTCGCCAGCATGGGCAGAGGAACATCTTGAGCTCCTCGGATAGCAAACACCACTTCTGCTTTATAAGGCCACAGGAAATCGTGCTTATACTCTTCAACTTTGATTAATCCGCTCATGACAATCTGTTTAAGAAAGCGAATCGCCCCCAGTTTAGTGATAATCATTGCCGGCAGTCGCTGGGCATATTCAGCTTTTTTCGCCAGGTAGCAGGGATCTTCATCGGCGGGAAAAACCCCTATTTCCATGGTGCAGGTGATTGAGGTGACGGCTGGACACATCTTGCCGCTGTTGGGTATAGCCATACTTATTTCTCCTTAAATTCCATAACATACTCTACGAGCGTGTTATCACTGACCTCGTATACGGTTTTCTTCGGCTTGGGTGTTGCTTGCGGTGAATTCAGTTGCAGATTTTCCTCAGCCGCACTCTGCACGGTCAGGGTTCTGCCCAGTGCGTCAGTTTTACCCGGGATGACCTGACCATCGCCAGTGGTGATGATGTAGGGGGCATTCACCAGCGGCTTATCGCTCTGCTCACTGAGCAGGGTATAGCGGGCAGAATAGTCAAACAGGGCACCGGCGGATTTCTTTCCAGTAATATGGTCAGTCATGGTGATGCTGACCCCCTCAAGACGAATATTTCCCATCGGGTCAATCACTATCTGGCCGCCAGCGTTCCCAATAGTGATTTGTCCGCTGTCAGAGTGCACAGTGATATGTTTACCCACGGTAATTTGCTGATTATCGGCGACGTTCAATTGATGGCTTTTACCAATTGAAATGGCTTGCTGACCTTTAATCGTCACCGTTTGGTTTTGACCAACTTCCCGCGTCTGGAAGCCCTGCACGGCTTCGTCATCATCGTGTTTAATTATCGCCGTGCGGTTATGCGCAACGTCTGTTTTCTGGTCATTGCCTATCTGCGTGGTTTTATCCCGGAGGATCTGAGTTTTCATATCCCGTTGAGCATGAATAAACACTTCCTCTCTGTCTTTGGCATCCTCAAAGCGCAGCTCATTAAATCCCTGTCCTCTGTGAGTGCGGGTTTTAAATGTGGTATAGGTTTTCTCTGCCGGTAAATCAAGGGGCGGGCGGTTGAGGCCGTTGTAGGTACAACCTGTGACAATCGGGCGGTCAATATCGCCGTTGAGATAGCTGACTATCACCTCCTGTCCGACGCGAGGTATCGCCATAAATCCGTAACCGCTGCCGCTCCAGCCTTGTGCTACCCGAACCCAACAGGAAGCGAGGTCGTCCGCTTCATCGTAACGGTTCCAATGGAAGTGGATACGTATCTCGCCGTGTTTATTCACATAAATCTCTTCGTTTCCCGCCCCGACCACCGTGGCGATTTCATCACCGTCCGCCAGGGGTTTATAGCGGTAAGGGGGCCGCCAGTCCTGGTGTCCTGGAATAAAGGTGACATCGTTTGTCAGTGTGGTTCCTTCACCCTCGTCGTTTGATGCGATAGGTTGCCGTCCATAATGAGTGACAGACAGCACCTGCCAGTGGGTATTCATCGCTGCTATTGGGTGGGATTGCAGCGTAAAAATTTTGCCCGGATGAAGCCGGATACAGTGGGTTTGGGCCGTGCCGACTTTGCTGTAGTTTTGTAACTGCTCTAGCCGCAATTGGGTAAACGGTTTTCCTTGCTCATCCCACTGGAAACGCCCGTAGCTTTCAAATACCGAACGGTGTCCACTTTTGCCAGCTGTCTTCCGGTGTTCGAGCGGATATTTGGGGTTCATAAAGTTATAGTCTTTCTGGACAGTGCCATTCGGGCACAGGTATTCGCCATAATGCCATTGGTACACAGTGGTATCGGTATCGTCCGGTTCAGGGTGCGTATTGTAAGTCAGATCGATATCCGCCCGCATACCCAGGTGGCAATCACAGAACAACAGATGTTTTTCCTCAAACCAGAAGATAATGCCCTCTTCTGCCGCCAGCCGGCACCAAAAATCATAGGCTGATTCGCGTTTTTGCGTGGTGTATTCCCGTTCCGCATGGCGTTTATAGAGCGTATCGCGGACAAATAAGATACGGTGCTCTTTAAGTAATTGCGCCAGGATCTCCGGAACAGACTGCCGATGGAAGATACGGCTGTCCTGATTCAGCGTCATCAGCCACAGGGTGGGGCGGATAGTGAAGGTATAAAAAGTGCGACGCCCGTCGGTATTACCCTGTTCAGCACCAGCTATCAAACCATGAATGGTGCGTTCGGTGACGCCATTACGGGTAATGGTCAGGGAGGCGAGGTCCCCCAGTTGTTCATTTAAGGGAATATCATCACGTGCGCTAACCACCGTTAACGTCAGGCTATAAAGCTGTGACAACTCTTCCTGCAAGGTAAATTGCGATACCTGAAAAGTTGTTTGAGATAGTGCGCCAATGTGGCAGGTGAAAACTAATCCATCCATATTTGAAACCTTATATCATTGAACCTTAATCGGGAAACCCAGATAACACCGGAGGCCATTAAACGCATCATTCGCTTCTGCCCTTTTAAATAGCGCCGTGCAGCGTTTTTTCATATTACCGAGCCGCTGTTTCAACTTGATGGCCCTGAATACAAAAATAGTTCCGGCCTGTTCCGCAGTAAAAAATGAAAGCGGGAAATATCCGTCACTGAATATGTGGCGTTTGAGAGCACACTAAAACAGTTTCCAGCTGAGTCGCGTGGAAATAAATAACAGGGAATTTCGTCCTCTGAGTTTTATGACCATAAGATTACAATATTTATCCTATGAACATAACAAAAATGTGACATGCGTCACAAAAATAGCCTGTTAATTACTCCCCGTTGTATGGAATGAATAAACATCGTCGGATGTTTTCGCCTAATTCGGGCGGCAAAAAGCGTCAGGATATTAATCCGGTGTGTTAGAGCTGATGATATATAGTTTTGAGTGTTTCTATTTGAATTCGTTGACCATTTTAACGTAAGCCACGTAGAGATTAATAATATTTTATTCAGTTCTCCACAATAGACGATTTCCATAATTTCAGCCCTTAAACTGCCTGGCTCAATAACAGAAAAAGCCGTATTCATTATTTCCTCACTGGGCTATCAATATCAGTTCTTTGTTAATTACCCAGTGAAGAAAAATAGATAACCAATTACAAAGGACAATTATTCATGCTATTTCGGAAAAAACATTTAGCAATGTTATCTCTCACATTATCACCCGCTGCCGCTAATACTGTTAGTTCCACCAATTCCGGCGATCTTTGAACGATAACCCCGTTTTTTTTCAGAAAGAATAGAGCTGTTGTTAAAGCGGTACGTTTATTTCCATCAGCGAAAACACGACCTCTGGCAATGGCGACAAAATAATAGCCAGCTATCTCAAACAAGTCGGTCAACGCTTCATATTCACACAATGCTTGAATACGATACAAAACAGCATCAACTCGACCAATATCCACAACACCACGCAGGCCACCGTATCGATCAATTAACTCTTCTCTGATATAACAAATCTCATCAAGAGAAATATGGAAAATCATAGGTCACTCAATTCCCTAAGTTCAGCATCAAATTCGTCAAATATTGCCGTCACGTCCTGCTTTAATTTATTGGCCGCAAACTCACGATATTCAGCCTCCGAAATGAGTACCGCCTTACCAAATGACTTATGGAGAATGATCACTGGCTCACCGCCAACTGCGGTTTTGTAAACATCGGATAGTTTTGCCCTAGCATCCGTGAAGTTGATAATTTTCATAGAATCACCTGTACAGTTGAAATGTACACACTATAGCACAAGCAACAATAAACTGAATGCACTCAATGCAAACACGACAGTGACCATGAACAGGAAATTCAATAGCATACTCAACAACAACTTATTTCTGTTGTTTCAACAATATGGTTGTTCTTTAAGTATGCTATTTACTTTTACAAAAACTTTTTTACTTACTTATAGCAAATTAATCAGGCAAATTTCCCTTTTCCCATCGTGGTATCTATCCACGCCGTCGTAATGGCGGCTTTGGCTTTACTGTCCAGGCTGTCAATAAAACCATTATCACCCACTGTCGGGGAAAAACCGCTCATGGCCTGAATCAAGGAATCAACCGCGTTGTCTGAAAGTGCAGTAAATTCACGCTCTCCTGTTCCGTCCTTACGCCCCATCTGAGTCACCAATTTGGCGCGATTGCCATTAAAGTAATTATTAAAGGTGACGGAACCCACTGACTCAAATATGCCCTGCTCTGTTCCATCCTGAGTATGACGATTCACTGATAATACCAAATCATATCCGCTACGCTGGAACCACAAGTTTTGCCAGTCAACATCGTTAAAGACAATCATGTCTTCTGCGCTGATATCATTAACCCGACTCTCTATCACTTTACCACTGACCACAAAGCTGTCTACGCCCGCGCCACCCCAGAAATGGTTTTGATACCCCCCCAGCGCCAGCAGATCTTGCCCCTCCCCACCATCAAACTGACTGAATTTCGAAATAGCAGCGGCTATCAGGTGGTCATCACCGTCTCCGCCATTGATCACCGCATGGTAACCCATCAGCTTAATCACATCGTTGCCGGTGTTACCATCAATGCGGTTGTCATTACCAAATACTCTGGCAAAGTCATTACCTTCACCTAACTCTACCCGGTTATTATTGCCGATGGTCACGGCATAATCCTGATCTTCCCCAGTATCCACCCGGTTGTAGTTGCCGGAAGTCACAACGTAGTCCCGGCCTTTACCCGCATCAATAAAACCACCTTCGCCAAAAACAAATGTCTGGTCATTCCCCTCCCCCATAAATACATGGTTAATGCGTCCGGCCACCACTGCGGTGTCATCGCCATGACCGCCAAACATCCAGTTTTCACGTCCCATCAGGACACCCAGATCATTACCTTCACCGCCCGTAAAGATGTTAGATGTGCCAATTGAGTAATAAACGTCATCACCACGGCCTCCCCAGAAGTTATTGTTGTCTCCCAGATAAGCGCCGAGATCTTTACCGTCACCACCCCAGTTGAAGTTATAGTTCCCCAACGAGACATGGACATCGCCATCCCCTTGCAAGTGACCACTATTACGCAGGAAATCAAAGGTTTTCTGCTCCATATTGAGCAGATCTGCGGTCAGATTCTTTTTCAAATTGGTGACTAATGATTTCATCTCTTCTTGTTTATGTTCGCTGAATATCGTCGCAAACAGGTTAGGCAGATTTAACGAATTAAAGCCAAATGCACGCTCTGATTTGTCATCAACCGGTGTCTTCCCGCCGTTAATGGCCACCCGCGATCTTTTTTCCTGATGTTCATTAGGCGCTTTCTCTTTTAGTCCATGACTGACAAAAAAGGCTTCCATACCATCAGCATGCATCTTGATGTTCTGTTTTAAACCATCATTTAATTTATCCGGATCAGTGAAGGCTCGCAGTTGATCACCACTGAATTGCCCAATAGTTGACAACATCTCTTGCAAAATAGCCTTGCCATCAACCAGTTCACCAGTGCGAGAAACAATCCGCCCCTCTGCGGTGTAATCCACACCAAAGATATCCGCTAAGGTGGTGTCCGCTTTAACACTCGCTAATCGGCCAAGCAGTTTGTTCTTAAGCTGACGCGGTAAATCCCGTGGATTATAGGTAAATGTTGTTCGCGCCATACCGGTTGTCGAGTATTGCTGCGTCATTAAACCAAACAGTGAACCCAGGTTGGTATCCAGAATCGATTGTATATGGTCACCAAACATAAAGTTCCAGCTACCGGTTGTGACCTGAATATCCGCCCCCTGACCACCAATCGCAAAATTAAAGGCCAGCTTTTCATTGGCTTGACGGAATTTATCTGCACGGCTCATTTTGCCCGGATCAATATGGTTGCCGTTACCACTTAACCATTGGTTGTATTGTTTGTTCAGTGCAGCTTCCGTGTCACTTTTTAAGCCACGGCTACTGCGTTCATGTTGCGAATTCAGATCAACCAACGTTTGGTAGTCCACACTGCTGGTTTGGTCCAGACCAGACATATCGTGCACAAATTTCTTCGCACCAGATAGCGTCCACTGCCGATTCTGTGCCGCCAACCAATTCCGCTCTTTGCCAGAATGAGCTATAGCTTTCAGTACACCCGTAATACGAGCAGCACCATCAAATGGATTAACCAACGGTGGCGTTGGGATTGATTTGTCCATCATCACTATCAGGTCATTACTGCGGCCCTGATTGAAGCTGACGTTGCGGTTACCAATAAACATCTGAGCCCCTTCAAGTGCTTGATAGCCACCGATATTGACACTGTGCTTACTGTCGCCATCACCGATGTGAACCATCACATTGTTGTCACCGAAGGCCAGTGATTTAAATCCACCGATCCCGATTTTGACACCCACGTTTGATGTTCCCCAGTTGATCGCCGTAAATTCACCGTTACCCACGTTCACCTGAATGTTACCGGAGTAAGTCAGCGATTTATCCGGTCGATGGTTTGAGCTGACTTCAATCCTGTTTTTTCTCTTCCCCGGTGCAGTGAAAATATTAACGTTATCCGCAATTATCCCTCTGCTCACCGCATCAGCCTCTCTGTACCCCACACTAGCAAGGTTGATATCACTCTCTGCTATGCCACGACGCACTTTTTCTGTTCTGGTCGCCGGTTCACCCTGTTCATTCCAGCGTAATACCCGTTTGTTATCGTCCAGTTTGTTAACCCACTGATGATTTTTATCGCGGGTAAATTTACGGCCAGTTGCATCAACCGCAACTTCACTGCGACGCGCAGAAACCTCACTGCGGATACCTTGTTCATTTAAGGCAACAATAAAACGATAGGCAAAACCATCCCGTTTATCATCACTAATCAGTGAGCAACCCACTATACTAATTCGTTCAGGTTCCCCCGCCTGGCGAAAGTTTTGTCTGAACTGTTTCAGTTTTATCGCCAGTTCGTCGGCACTGTAGCCACTCAGACGTGTGTTATTTTGAGCTGATTCTTCCCGGCCATGACCAACAATCTGCCAGCGTAATTTGCCTGATAATTCGTCGGGATCGCCATAAACGACATGATATTTCCCGTCAGGTTCAAGTTTAACGACGACGCTGGATCTCGGGTGTTTCCCCGCCAGGTTGATCGCGGCTTTCGCTACAACTGGATCATTTTCCATTTGAATAATGAGCTGACCATCAAAGCGGGTTCCACGGGCTTCACGCTTTTGCGCAAGGTTCTTTACCACAGCACGATGTTTATTTTGAGCATCAGAGAAAGTCGAGACTATTCTGTCTGCATATTGACTCATCAAGGCGCTACTTTCTTCATGACCGTGGAAGGTTTGTTCACCCGATACGTGGTAACCGGAGGAGATTAGCCTCGCACGTAGCTTTTCCCCCTGATGACCAAGATTTTGATTGTCAGTCAACAACATGATTGGCGTATTGATCGGCAAACCTTTAAGGTTTTTTTCTACTGAAAATTGCCCATTCATCACTTTTGCCAATGCCTCTGTGATGCCGCCAGGGTTTGGTATTTCATGCTCGGTTATGGCTTCAACCATACTCGGCATTGGCCTGTCGAGTAACAAACCGGACACGGCTTGATTATTTTGTGCTGCATAGCGGGCAAGATCAGCCGCAACTGGCCCTCCAATGGAATAACCATGAAGGATGATGTTACCCGGATCAATACCACGATCTTTCACCAAATACCGGAACATTGTCCGGGCATCTTGATAAAGCCCTTTCTCACTTGGCCCACCATCACTGCCACCATATCCACGCATGTTGATGGCAAGCATATCAATACCTTGTTTTTGATAATGACTTTGGATAGCGCTGGCTTGTTCCTCTGCGGATAATCCTGAACCATGAATAAACAGCACCACTTTTTTCGTTGCCGTTGTTGAAGGGCTGCCAGATCCCACGTCCCCCAGATGATAATATCCGGTTAAACGCCCCAGCCCACCTTTTAGGGTGATTTTGCTTGATTTGCCATGATTAACAGCCTCGTTCAAGTCCACCTGAGTCTCATCACTGATATAACGGCGATCTTCTTTAAGACCATAAAGTTCGTTGTTAAAGAATTGAGTCAGCGGATTTAAAGATCCATGATCGCGCGGCGGAGTGTCGTCATTCCTGATTATCACTGACTCTGAAACGTTATTTTTGTCAGATAACGCGTGTAACGTTTCCACAGGAGAACCACCCTGTTTTTTCTCCAAATCATATTGCCGATAGAGGTGCTGAGTTTTCTCAAAAGCACTATTTAATGCCTGACTTATCCATAGCTTCCCTTTATCTCCGGCGATATCCATCAGGTCCATATAACTGGCTGTGTAGTTTTGCAGTACCTGCCTGCGTCCATCGCCCGTCGCTTGTAACGCTTTGTAAACGACCAGACTTTCATTAACGGAATGACCGCCATCAAACACCAGGAACACCAATGTATTCAGATATCCCTGATCCGCCGGGAAAGTGGGATCTTGACTGGCGATATAGTTATTGAGGTGAACCATGATATTGGTCGAGCCAGAGGCCCCCGTCACTACGGAATGCCCTTGCGCCAGCGCGTTACGTTCAAGCGCTGTTTCATGTCCGGGCGTCAGAATTCTGCCGGCGGCAACCTTCCTGCCAGACAGAAAGTCTTCGTACCGCTCACCCGATGGCTGGTAAGGCAGCGCAATACCGTAATCATTGGTTTGCTGCTCCGTTATCTTCACTTTGTGTGTTACATCAGCCCATTTGGCTAACTGACTGCTGGTCGAACGGCTCTTGTAGATTTCTTCCCGATAGAAAGTATCCCCTTGCGCCTTCCATTGAGATGAAATCAACCCCATGCCATCCACGTTCGACATTTTTACCGCCAGAAACGGTATTTTGATCATTTCAAAACCGTTATCCACCTTGGTCATCATGGTTCTAAAGTTATCAAAGGTCGGCTGTTGCAGGAACGTGGTCAGTTCAGGTACCCGGCTGAACCAAGGGCGAATATCCTTCTTAATGGTATTGGCAAAGGCTTGCATTCTGAGGTCAATATCACGCACGGGTGCACTAGAGGTATTCTGCATCCATTGTTCAAACTCCCGCACCAGGAATTGACCTGTCCGCCTGGCTGCTGCTATCGCATCCGGTGACACGGTTTTCACCAACTCATGAGCCAATTCTGAATCAAAACGGCGGCCAAATAAGTTATCAATATATTGGGTGGTTGCCTTTTTTCTGCGAGCATCAGTCTGTAATGAAAGCACCAAAGCGTGCAACTCAGGGTATGCCTGTAACTGAGTGGCGGCGTCATTAAATAACTTGATGGTTTTTTTGGGTGTCACCTGCCCGGTGAGCCAGAGTTCCCTGGCCCGTTCAACCAAAGATGTAGTTTCTGGGATACCCACCTCTTCCAGTCGGCTCATGAAAGCAATGAGGCTTTCACTTTCGGTCCTGGGTACTTCCCGTTCAGTCATTGAGTTTGTTCGGGTCAACGGTGTCATTTGCCATTCAATAAGGCGATCAATGTCGTCTTTGGTTACACCACCACCTTTCAGACCTACAACACGTCCAATTCCATCAAGTATTATTTGCGGATTAAGTTGTTCAGCATGTTGAGGCACCACCGTAATCCCAAGGATCCCAACTGATTCGGCTCTCTGGGCTTGCAAGTGCTCAATCATCCTGCCCGTCTTAAAGCGTACTAAGTCCACTTGACTGCTACGCCGGGCAAATTCCGCTGGGTTATGTTGTTGCCAATGAGAAAGTGCCTGTTCAAATTGCAATACATGCTCTTCATCAAAATGGGGCATCATTTTTTTGTTGAAAATTTCATGTACAGCGTTCAACACCTTACTCAGCTGTTTTTTCTGGCCTAATGTTCCCTCATCGGAATGGATAAACAGCTTGTTTCCTTCTTTCAATAAATTAAATTTTAGCTTGTCAAAAATAACGGAATTATGCTGCTCTCCTTGCGGATCATTCCCCAACGATTGCAAATCAACGCCTGAAATTCGCAGGGATCTTCTGACAAATTCACCGGAGCTGTTTAAGGTTGGAGCCGCCAGGTTGTCAGATTGTGTTTTGGCAAACGTTGATGTATCCAAAACACCTGTCCTTGCTGCGCGAATGCCTGCATTTATCTGTAAACGATTAATCGCTTGTTTAGCGCCCGCCAGCGCCTGTAGCTCTTTTTCGGCCAAGCCCTTGTAGAATTTGCCTTTAACTGCCGGCATAGATTCAGGATCTATATGGCTACCGGTTTCCCCTGCCCCTGTTGATTCGTAGGCTTTACCAGATAAACCACTACCACCAGCCCCAACGCGATCAGGTCTGGCGTCGCTCTGTTTAGCGCCTTTAGCATCTGCTTGTACTTGAGTAACTTTATTTTCAGCCGTAGCCGTATCGCGCTCACCCTGCTTTTTAGCATCCTGATACGCAATATTAGCGTTATTTTTAGCTTTTTCGGCCCGCTGTTGCTGCGATAACGCTTCTTCTTTTCTTAACCCAGCTTTTTTCTTAGCGTCGGCAATATCTTGTTTTGCACTGGCATGATGCTGCTCACTTTTTGCTACACCCGCTTCTGATTTCGCTACCGTTTTTTCTATTTGTTGTTGGTTATCAGTAATATATTGTTGAGCAGCCGCTAATTTTCTCTGTGCAATCAATTTGGTGTAATCCAACTCATACTGAACACTCCCCAAAAACTCGGCAGCAAATTGATCGCGCCACGGGTCACTTGCTTCACCGTCGTAATTGGCATAATCATCCAGCACCTCCAAGCCCTGAGTCATGGAAATCAGTTTGTCAGTCTCCATTTGCGCTTCTGCTTCTATCGCATTGCGCTGCATCAATCCATTTTGGTTAAGGGCTTTGTTATCCGTTAATTCCAATTGGAGTTGCGATTTTTCAATAGCAGCCAGTTGCTTATCTTTTTCCTGCTCCAACAGCAGGCGATCTTTTTCGACTTTTTCTTTATCGTTTAGCGCATTTTGCGCCGCTTTATCCTGTTTCGCATGTTCGGTAACCGCATTGGTTTGTCGTTGATGCTCAGATTGCGCAACGATATTGTCCAAGATATAGCCCAATCCATCATCCTGGCCTGTACCTTTAAATTCAATCCGGTTAGTCCCCGCTTTTGCCATTAAATCAAGTTTTTGGCTGTGCCAGATAGCCCGCTCCCCAGAAGCTGAGAATACTGATTCACCATTCCACAACACCATGATTCCATTGTCACTGAGATCATGACCTATCTCATTTAAACGACTCGCAAAATCAAAAGTCAGCGAAATCACTTCTCCCTCAGACAGATTTTGCAACTCCTGCGAAATCGTCGTGTTTTTATCAACATCAAGTTCACTGACCCGTTTGCCATAACCGGTATTATCAAGACCATAAGCACTCGCTGGGTTATATGCCTCAATATCATTGGTTGATTGCCAACCCAAGCCACCTTGCTCAAAGTTACCATTGACGATCAGGTTTCCATTCTGGTTCGGTATAGATCTTGTTTTTCGATGCAAAGCGCTTTCTATCGAGTCAATATCAGGCCTTTCCACCGCAGTTACAGAACCACTGAGACGACGGCTTAAATCTGAATCTACCGGCGCAATTTCATCCATCTGAAAACCATCAATTGCAGAAACTTCCACTAAGTTAATTGCGCCTCTGCCTTTATGTGTCCCAGACGTGTTAGCTTCATCACCCTGAACCAGATAGTTGATCGCCTGACTGCCTGCCACACCTAACGCAGTTTGTTTGATATTTTCAAAGAGGGAAGAGAGTTTGTTGCTTTCTGCAACAGAAAAACTGTAAAAATCACCGTTGCCAATCTTAATCGCCACGTTATTGCGGGCATAAGAGGCGTTGATAGCCAGACCATCACCAACCTGAATATTGGCGTTGCCTGCGCCTTTCATAACCGCCACATTCAGGCCATTTCCGACTTTGGTATTAGCGTTATATTCACCCCACACCACGTTAACGGAAACACCGTCACCCACTTTGGTATTCACATTAAGGTCACCATGCGTGGCCGTCACATTTAAACCATTCCCCACCGTAGTCGTGATATTGGCTTCGCCTTTCGCAGCGGTCACCTGTATACCATCACCCACTTTGGTGACGATATTGCTTTTACTCCACAACGCATTAAAGCTGTCACCGTGACCAACCTGAGTCACAATGTTTGCATCGGCTTTAGCCAGCACCACATTACGCCCGTCGCCTACCCGGGCGATAACGTTAGCTTTGCCCCAGGCTCCCGTGTAGTCATCACCGTTACCGATATGAGTGATAATATTGGCATCACCCTGAACGACCGTGACTTCCTGCTCATCCCCCACTTTAGCAATGATGTTCGCTTTACCTTTGGCAAAGTTGTAACGATCGCCATCACCCACCTGAGTCAGGACATTGGCCTCACCCCAAACGGCGTTCACCCCGGTACCATTCCCCACTTTAGTGATGATATTGGCTTTACCTTTGGCGAAACCCACGGTTGTACCATCACCAATATGTGTCATAACATTACCCACATCGGAAATAAGCAGACCAACTGTCGTGCCTTCTCCCACTTTAGTCAGAATATTGCCTTTGCCAAGCAGTACCGCCGCAGTTGTCGAATCGCCGACATGCGTGATGACGTTAGCTTTCGCCGCCGCAACCACCCCCATAAAATCATCACCCACTTTGGTGACAATATTGGCCTCACCCAGCGCCAAAACACCGGTTAAACCCTTGCCGGCATGGGTCATGATATTGGCCCGGCCAAACATTGCCGCCAGCGTTGTGCCATCACCGACTTTGGTCATGACATTCAGCTCACCGGCAAACAAGCCAATACTGGTGCCATCACCCACATGCGAGTAGATATTGGCTTTACCCACCATCAAAGCCGCCGTCAGATCGTCACCAACCTTGGTCAACACATTGGCACCACCAATCATGGCAGCAAAGGTATTGCCATCACCAACATGGGTAAAGATATTCGCCTTGCCAATCATTGCCGACAGCGTTATGCCGTTGCCCACTTTGGTCGCGATATTGCCTTTTGCCAGCATCAAGGCAACGCTCATGCCATCACCAACATGGGTAAACACGTTACCGGCGGCTATCATCAATGCTAATGCGTCGCCATCACCCACTTTAGTGAAGATGTTTGCGATGCCACCCATCAGCGCCCACGCGTCACCGTTGCCAACATGAGTAAAAATGTTCCCCGCACCAAGCATAGCCGCAATCGCAGTGCCATCCCCAACTTTAGTGAAGATGTTGCCGGCGGCTCCCATGATACCCAACGTCAGCCCATCACCGACATGGGTAAACACGTTACCCACCCCAAGCATAGTACCGGTCGTATTGCCGTCGCCTACTTTAGTCAGGATATTAGCGCCACCCAGCATGACCCCAGTCGTGTTGCCGTCACCGATGTGAGTCAATACGTTTGTACCGCCACTCATTACCGCCAGTGTATTACCCGGCCCTTTTTTGGTGAGGATATTGGCTCCGCCCAGTGCTATCGCCGTCGTGTCTGATGTTTCAATTTCATCACCGAGATGGGTGATAATGTTGGCACCGCCGAGCATACCGGCAACCAGATCACCGGCACCGAGTTTAGTCAGCACGTTAGCGCCGCCCAAAAGTACCGAGGAGAGATTCCCTTTTCCTGCTTGGGTGATAACATTAAAACCGCCTGCCCCTGACCAGTTCGCACTGCCATCACCTATTTGGGTATGGGTGTTGTAACCACCCAACATCTGTATCTGGCTGTCACCATGGCCTTTGTGGATCGAGATATTGCCATAAGCCAGAAGATGAGCCAGATATCGCCCGTCACCAACCCGCACAAGAACATTTGCCGCACCACCGGCGTAAACATCCATTTCTCCCCTCAGGCTTTGGTGAACAAGGACGTTAGCTAAACCCGCACCACGAAATGTCAGATTGCCCTCTTCACCACTTTTCACAATGACATTGGCGGCACCAGCACCTTCAAAATGCGTATTACCGAATTTCGAACTGTGCAAAATAACGTTAGCCGCCCCCGCACCGTTGAAATTAACATCACCGTCCGTAACGCTGGATCTAATAACGTTTCCACCACCCGCCCCGCTAAA
Source organism: Photorhabdus sp. RM323S (assembly GCF_042879375.1). Lineage (NCBI taxonomy): Bacteria > Pseudomonadati > Pseudomonadota > Gammaproteobacteria > Enterobacterales > Morganellaceae > Photorhabdus > Photorhabdus sp. RM323S. The sequence goes on along the minus strand of NZ_JBHFKZ010000045.1, from coordinate 28,190 downwards.
ATAAATATCGCCAGAGCTATCACCACTGGTTATTGATGATTTGGTAAGATCTTGCTCAGAATCGCCTTCAAGACGAGCTAAACGATCAGGAATACTGTGATCAACATTTAAATCATAGTGAAGCTGGCTTAACGTATAACCTGCTCCGATTGATTTATAGCCATGAGGATAGGCAAATATTTCATTCGCTAAACGACCAGTATAGTCACCCTTTTTATACCAGGCTTTTGCAATATATTTCAGTTTCCCTGTTTCATAATCATTGGCCAGTTTAACTTCAACCACTTTGGTATAGGGTTCCAAAAAGGTTGCATACACATAAGTATTCGGCAAACTGTTTGATTTAACTGCGGATACATCAATTTTCGAACCATCCGCAGAGATGGCATATCCTCCCATTTTGGCATCACTCAGTGTGACATTTTCCGCTTTAACATGGGTACCGCCAGCATAAGTCACCCACTTACTTGGCAATAACGCTTCCTCGATACCATGTATCGTGGTTGTTTGTCGATATAGAAGATTAATACTGGCAAGATTAATCGCCTCTTCGTTTTCAATCGGAAAAAATCCATTATTCATTGCGATCTTTTCCGCAGCCAAATCTTTAAGATGATGACCTTCCTTATACCAGGCGGTAGCGTAATAACGGAGTTTACCGGTATCAGGATCATTTTGGAGCCGCACGGCAACGACTTTAGTATTAACATTATCGGCAAATGCAAACAAATAAGTGTCAGGCTCTATGGTGGATTTAATCGCGTTAACTAGCTGAGGTTGCTCAATCCAATCCCCTTCCATTGTTGCCGATGTCATAACAATATCTTTGGCTTGAGCAAATTCTATTTCATTCTCCGCACCCGCCCGGGTAATTTCGTTATAAACCCCTGCACCAGAGAAATTGATATTACTATGGGCAATATCGGAATAGAGTTTGTTATAGCCACCGGCACCTTCAAAAGTGATATCACCGCGAGTCTGTTCATACACATCCTCACTGTGGCGTATACGCTCAATGCGGTTTGATGCTCCTGCGCCACGTAAGATAATGCTGCCTTCTCTGCCTTTCCGCACAATATGATTATCCGCGCCGGCACCTTCAAAAGTGATATCACCACTTTCCATCCGCGAATTGATGCTGTTTGCCGCACCCGCGCCATTAAATGTCACATCACCCTGAGTCCCCTGATAACGGTTAAACCAGGTACGGTCAATATCATTAGCTGCCCCTGCGCCGACAAAATACAAATTGCCCCGGTCAGTTTCATGCCATAACTCATTATATCCACCCGCCCCCTTAAAACGGGTGTCACCCGATAAGCCTTTACGAACCAGTTTGTTATAACCGGCAGCCCCCGAATAATACAAATCCCCCTTTTCACCCGTATGATCAATGAAAGCAGCGCCTGCCCCACCCGCAAATGACAGGCCGCCATTTCCCGTTTTACAAATACCTGCGTAACCTGACGCGCCTTTTACCGAAAGTTCACCATTTGTATGGTATACATCGACTTTAAATGAACCAACCGTAACATTGTCATCCCCGCCATAAGCATAAACGTCACCACCAACACCAATAGCAGTAATATTATTACCATCATTATCGTCGTAATACTTTCCAATAAAGAAATACTCTGTACTTCTATTTGATGATTTCCCCATAAATAATCCTTTAATTTATAGCTGAGGTTAAGCAGAAAACCACGGTATTTAATGAATACAGCGGTTGCTTTGAATATTAAATTCCCTACGAAACAGTTAAAGTTTTTTAATCTTTTAACAGAAAAAGCCCCAATAATAAAAATCAATTATATCCCTTATATAAAATACCTAATTCAAAATTATTTCATCCATTAGCCTGTTTCATTCCAGAAAAATTAAAGAAATAAAAAATTCAAAGATATTTAATGTAAATATTTTTTCTACAAGAACACTAAAAATACAGAGAAGATAATAAAGTCATTGCTAAACTAAGATATAATTTATTATTAATTATAATCAATTATTTTATTCCACCAGAGTAAAAACATTAAAAAATTATAACGAGTAAAATCATATAAGTAAATTAGATAATAACATCCTACTTTTTTAGCGGAAAATTCATCAGATAAATAACAATTAGTTAACGAGAAATCTATAATAACCACTCGTTATTCATACGTAAAAGAATGGCTCACCTATTCTGTGAGCCATTTTCATTATTCATTCTACTTTTAGTATAGAGAGTTAACTAAGCAAATTTTCCTTTCGCTATAATGGTATCTGTCCACGCCGTCGTAATAGCAACTTTCGCTTTACCGACTAAATTCTCAATAAAACCATTATCGCCCGCAGTAGGTGCAAAACTACTCATTGCCTGGATCAATGAATCAACCGCGTTATCTGAAAGCGCAGTAAATTCACGCTCTCCAGATGCGTTCTTATCACTCATCTGAGCCACCAATTTGGCACGATTGCCATTAAAGTAATTACTAAAGGTAACTGAACCTAACGATTCAAAGACACCCTGAGCGGTTTTATCCTGAGTATGACGGTTCACTGACAATACTAAATCGTATCCACTGCGCTGGAACCATAGGTTTTGCCAGTTAATATCATTAAAGACGATCATATCTTCCGCACTGATATCATTTACCAGGTTATCAATCACCTTGCCGCTGACCACAAAGCTGTCTACACCTGCGCCGCCTGTAAATTTGTTCTGATAACCGCCTAGCACCAGCAGATCCTGACCATCACCGCCATCAAACTGGCTAAACTTCGAAATGGTTTCCGCTATCAGACGATCATCACCATCACCACCATTGATAACCGCATGGTAGCCCATTAGCTTAATGCTATCATTGCCTGAATTACCGTCGATCCGGTTGTCATTACCAAAGACCCTGGCAAAATCATTCCCTTTACCAAGTTCAACCCGGTTGTTATTACCGATAGTCACGACATAATCCTGATCTTCTCCGGCATCCACCTGGTTGTAGTTCCCTGAGGCCACGACATAATCCCGGCCTTCTCCAGCATCAATCAAACCGCCTTCACCAAAGACAAATGCTTGATCATCACCCTCACCCATAAAGACATGGTTAATACGCCCGGCAACAACTGCGGTATCATCCCCTTGGCCGCCAAACATCGTATTTTCACGCCCCATCAGGACCCCCAGATCCTGACCTTCACCTCCGGTGAAAATATTGGATACCCCTGTCGCGTAGTAAACGTCATCACCACGACCTCCCCAGAAGTTGTTGTTATCGCCCAGATAAGCACCGAGATCTTTTCCGTCGCCGCCCCAGTTTAAGTTGTAGTTACCCAACGATATGTGGATGTCGCCATCCCCTTGCAAATGACCACTATTACGCAGGAAATCGAATGTTTTCTCTTGCATATTGAGCAAATCAGCCGTCAGATTCTCTTTGAGATTGGTCACCAACGATGCCATCTCTTCTTGCTTGTCTTTACTGAATATCGTCGCAAACAGGTTAGGTAGATTCAGTGAATTAAAGCCAAACGCACGCTCCAGTTTAGTGCTGTCAGTAACTGGAGCACTGATTTGTGCTTTTTCAGTATCGACTACTGAAACTTTGCCTGTTTCATTTCCATCAGGCTCTTTCTCTTTCAGGCCATGGCTTTCCGCAAATGATCTGATGCCATCCTTACCCATGTTGAGATGAGATTTCAAGCCATCAAGCAGTTTACTTGGATCAGTGAAGGCTTGCAGTTGTTCACCACTGAATTGCCCAATGACTTCAATCATCTCTTTCAGAATAGCCACGCCATCCACAGGCTCGCCTGTGCGGGAAACAATCCGGCCATCCGCGGTGTAATCCACACCAAAGATATCCGCTAAGGTGGTATCAGCCCCCACTTCCGCCAATCGACCAAGCAGCTTGTTTTTAAGCTGACGCGGCAAATCCTGCGGGTTATAGGTGAAGGTGGTCTTCGCCATACCCGTTGCCGAATATTGCTGAGTCATCAAACCAAGTAAGGAACCTAGGTTAGTATCCAGAATAGAGTGGATATTGTCACCGAACATCAAGTTCCAGTTACCGGTTGTCACCTGAATATCCGCCCCCTGACCACCGACCGCAAAGTTAAAGGCCAGTTTCTCATTGGCTTGACGGAATTTATCTGCACGGCTCATTTTGCCCATATCAGCGTTATTGCTATTACTACTTAACCACTGGTTAAATTTCTTATTCAACGCGGCTTCAGTATCATTTCTCTGGCCACGGCTGCTGCGTTCATGCTGAGAATCCAGATCAACCAAGGTGTTGTAATCCACACTGCTGGTCTGGTCTAAGCCAGACATATCCTGAACAAATTTCTTCGCACCAGACAATGTCCATTGCTGATCTTGTACCGCTAACCAATCTTGTTTCTCACCAGAATCGGCAATGTTTTGCAGTACGCCGGAAATACGTGCGGCACCATCAAATGGATTAACCAGTGGTGGCGTCGGAATTGATTTATCCATCATGATCATCAGATCATTACTGCGGCCCACGTTGAAGCTAACGTTACGGTTACCGATAAACATTTGTGCCCCTTCAAGCGCCTGATAGCCGCCGATATTCACGCTATGTTTACTGTCGCCATGACCAATGTGAACCATCACATTGTTGTCACCGAAGGCTAATGATTTAAAACCGCCATTGCCCGCCTTGATACCCAAGTTCGACGTCCCCCAGTTGAGTAAGGTCGTTTCACCATTCCCCACATGCACCTGGATATTGCCGGAGTAACTGAGCTGGTTATTTGATACGTTACCTGAGTCAATTTCAGTCTTGTTTTTACGCTTCTCTGGCGCAGTGAAAATATCGGCATTATCCGCAATAGCGCCTTTAGCCAGTGTATCTACATCCGCGATACCAACACGGGAGAGGTTGATATCCCCTTCAGCAATACCACAACGAACCCGCTCTGAATGGGTTTCAAGTTCGCCTTTCTCATCCCAGCTCAATACGATTTTGTTATCAGCCAGGTTATTGACCCATTGATTATTTTCATCCCGGGTAAATTTACGTCCGGTGACATCAACAGCAACATCACTACGGCGAGCCGAAACACTCGTGTGGATATCTTGCGCCTTTAAAGCAGTGATAAAGTGACGGGCAAAACCATCCCGTTTATCATCACTAATCAGTGAACAGCCCACAATACTGATGTGATCTGGCTTACCTGCCTGACTAAAGTTCTGACTGAACTGTTTCAAGTTTCTTGCTAGTTCATCCGCACTGTAACCACTTATACGGGTATGATTCTGTGTTGATTCATCACGTCCATGCCCCACAATTTGCCAACGTAATTTGTCTGATGGTCTAAATTTAGAGGCATCACCATAGACGACACGGTGTTGACCATCAGAATCAAGCTGAACAACCACACTGGAATCTGGGTGTTTACCCGCCAAGTCTGCCGCCGCTTTGGCTGCCACAGGATCATCTTCCATCTGGATAATGATCTGACCATCAAAGCGCGTTTCGCTACCATCGGTTTGTTGTGTAACGGCAATGCGATCCCAAGATTCAACATCTTTGTTTTTTAGAACAGTGTCTGACGATAATTTTCCCAGCACAGATACCGTAGCATCACCATTCGCCGAACCTTTCAATGTCAATTTACTGACGGTCGGATCAGCAAATATCTGACCGATATTCAACTGTACGAAACTGGCTGCTTGTTTAAAGTTGTTGCTTTCTACTTCAACAGAAACCTTCCGGCCTTTCTTATCCGTGACTTCCAGAGTGATAACATCTTCACGGTAATCCACGATCCGCCCTTTGACACCTGAATCCAGCGAAAACATTTTTTCCTGCTCTTTCAGTGCACGCAATACATAACTTTGTTCACCCTCACGCGCCTGTTTCCAAGTACTGTCATAACCCGTAACATCACTACCTTCAAATATATTATAGTTAATATTGAAGCTTGGTTTTGAACTGTCCTCAGGGCTGGCAGGAGCATATTGATAACCTATAAGAGATCGGTAACCTGTGACAATGCTCTTATGGAAAGAATCCATAAAACGGCGAAAATCATCATAGTGATCAAACGAGTTAGCGCCAAAGTTAGGATCGAAGAATGACCAGATTGTCCGAGCTTCGCTCTTATGCACAACTACCGACATGGCATGATCTTCAGACATAAATGTCATATAAGTCGATTGCTTCACATTGCACAATCGCTCCATAACAGATTCATAGCCACCAGAATCATGATTCAATGGATCACCGATCCTCGCTCCTGTTAACCCATTTGCTTTTAACCTTGCACTATAGTCAATATTTCCCTTCGCCTTCTCGATCAAACTGCCAGCATCAAGTTGTTGAAAATGTTGTATTGACAACAACTTTTCGATAGCGGGGCCAGCTTTCTGACGGCGATATTGATTAAGCAAAGAAGATTCAACCGAGTTGATGTCGGTTTTCTTATTCACGGCGTTGTCGTTGTAGGCTTTAACCACATCCTTCAACCACGCCATATAAGCTTTTCCGCCTCCCACGCCATTCACACGTTCTTCCATCATATAGCGGGAAGACAGAGCAAAGCATATTCCTTCCAGAAACTCTTTAGACTGAACGTCATTACCATTGGTCAGGCGAACATGACCAATTTCTGGCACAAGCTTCTTAAGCTCGCCCAACAAATCCTCATTCTGACTAAAGTGGAATGAGTAATCAGCCAGTTGTTTTCCACCTGCTTTAATGTCAAAAATGGTATAACCCACTTCTTGGAATAAGTTTTTTTTTGCCACATCATGATTTTCGCTCTGAGAGCCAGAAGGTATCGACACATGCTCAATCGCCTGATGGATCTTTCTTAAACCAGAAATATCAATACCTTTACCATCGTTCGATAAATCACTGGCTTTCAGATTCGAGAAAACGGCATCAGAAACATCCTGACCATATTCTTTAATAACCGCCGCTTTGACTTGCTCAACCGCTTTATCAGCACTTTCCGCTTTCTGATTAATATGAATATTTGCCTTGCCTCGAGTGACAAAATCACCATTTTCATCAATATAAAGGTGTTTTGAATCCTTAAGATTGGCATTGACAAGCTTATCGTACAAGCTACTGAAATCCCTTGGTTCTGAGATCCTCACTGTAGATTCAGTAAATATCATCGATTCTTCAAAGCGTGTGTTAATTTGAGACAACAAGGCCTTCATTGCCGGTACACGATCTGAATCAGGATGACCTAAGAGATAGCCTTCAACCTGTTGGCGCAAATTGGATAATTTTTCAATCATATCCAATCCATCGTCTTTCCTTCCTTGTCGGGTATTCTGATAACTCTCTAATGCATCAATGACTTTTTGGTAACTGTCCCCACGCATTTTACCCAAAACAGATGCAGCTTCCTGGAACTCACTCACCGACATCAATTTTGGCACGGGCCTCCAGATGCCATTCACTTTCTCAGTAAGAATTCGGGTATGTCCTTGATGATGTGATATAATCCGATCTGCCATGAAATATAACTCATCAGGTAACTGTGCATAATTGTCATAATTAGCAAGAATAAAACGTTCAACTGCTTTCAGCAGATTATTACTGGTCGTATTTTTTACAATAATTCTCTTAATCTCATTGCCACTACCAGGCCATGAACGCACCTCAAATCCTTCATCACTCTTTTGTACTAATAAGTTACGTTCTGTACGTAATCCATAAAACGGCAATGCTTGATTCAGCATCGTGTCGACAGCGCTGAGCTTAATATCAAGATCAACAACGGTATCGGCTTTATAACCACCGGGGTTAACTGCCTGCCGTTTTTCTTGCTCTTCAATAGTCAAAGCATCAAACCGTGCCTGCACAGTAATCCCCGCCTCGGTTAATTTGCGGCCAATAGATTCTGTCGGCAACCCTTTATATTCACTTGCCGGTTTATCCAACAATCGAATTTCACCCACTAATCCTTCACGTTGTAGTTTACGCAATACAGGTAATTCAACATTCCAGAAATAGTTACCAAGACGTAAGCCCCCCTCAGAGATCAAATAAACATCACCACGCGATCCTGCGGCATAGACGGAACTCCAGAAACCAGTGTTGCTATACGTAGCAGCATCAATTGCCGCTCTTAGCGCTTTATGCTCACTATTTTCCAGATCGGCAAGGTACATGATTCCCCAACACATGAGTTGCTGATTGAGTTGAATCGCAAAAGCATTTCCCTGCACATCAAGATCGTAAACAATTTTCTTACCATCCGGTTGTGCTGCCTCAAGAACATCTCGATGCTTTCTAAAACTCTTCCCGGACCAGAATGAAACAATACTTTTGTCATCACGAGCAGGTTCAAAGCTATAGCCATAGCTGTCTATTTTGGCAATAAATTCAACTCGTTTATTCCAGTCATAATCCAGAGTCGCGTCAACAAACAGTTTCGCTAAAGATGCAATTTCATTCTCAGGTACATTGTTTTTGGCATTGGGATTCCTGAGATGCTTTTCAACAAAAGTTACTATACGTTGCCTGGTTTTATCAGAAATATCTGCATTAACACGCTTAAATCCGGGAACAGGAATATATCCGTCCGACGCACTATGGTTACCATTATCAAGCCAACGGTAGATGTGAGCGACTTTCTGTGCACGACTGAGTACGGAAGACTCGATCGCCTTCTTTTTGCTTTCCCCCAATCCTTCCAGATTGATACCAGACATTATCGGCGCTTTTCTGATGAGTTCACGCGTCTCATGTAAAGGAGGTATCACAATGTTGTCAGATTGTGTTTCAACAGACCGCGGGGTAAGCGAAACACCGGTATTTTTCGCACGAACTCCCGCGTTGATCTGCAACCGGCTAACAGCCTGTTTAGCATTCTCTAACGCTTGCAATTCTTCTTCAGTCAGCCCTTGATAATATCTGTTTCTCGCTTCTGGCATCGATTCAGGATCAATATGGCTGCCGGTTTCCCCCGCTCCTGTTGACTCATAGGCTTTTTCTCCTGACAAACCGCTGCCACTTGCACCAATGCGAGCAGGTTTGGAATCACTCAATTTCGCCCCTTTAGCATCAGCTTGAGTCTGAGCGGCTTGACTCTCCGCCGCTGCGGTATCACGCTTACCACGGCTTTCTGCATTCTGATACGCAATATTGGCGTTATCCTTCGCCTTTTCTGCCTGCTGCTGCTGTGAAAGTGCGTCTTCTTTTCTCCGATCTGCTTTGAATTGCGCACCTACACCATCAAGAATTGCCTTATCACGATTTTGTTTACCTTTTTCGGCACCAGCTTCTGATAGCACCACGGTATCTTTTACTTTTTGCTGTGTATCAATAGTATCCCGATGTATATCTGCCAGCCGTTTTTCTAATGTCGGTTTGATGTCATCCAGCCGTTTCTGGATCTCCTCAGAGATTCCTCCCGTATAGTCGAGATAATGGCTATCTAACTCACGGCTATTATCAGTCTCATCTTTAAGTTGTTTAAACCTGTCAGCTATTAAAGTCAGCTCTTCAGTCACTGCCTGAGCTTCTTCTTTTATTGCATCACTCTGCACTTGCCCATTCCGGTTAAGCGCTTCCCGATCTGTTGATTCCAATTGAGATTGTGATTTTGCAATGGCCGCCAGTTGATTATTTTTTTCTTGTTCTAAATGCTGACGATCTTTTTCGGCTCTTTCTTTATCACTTAACGCACTTTGAGCAGTTTTATCCTGCTTCGCCTGTTCGGTAACCATATTGACTTGCAATGGACTTTCAGATTTCGCAACAATATTGTCCAGAATATAGCCAATACCATTATCATCACCGATACCTTTAAATTCGATTCGGTTAATACCCGCTTTCGCGATTAATTCCAGTGTCTTATGCTGCCACGCAGCATCACCATTTGTAATGGTAAATTTACTTTCACCATTCCAAATAACTTCCATGCCTTCATTAAACGTAATGCTATTTGCACGTTTTGCAAAATCAAAGCTTAATGAAATGACTTCACCTTCAAACCGGTTTTTCAGATCCTGGTAAATAGTCGTACTGGTATCCACATCAAGTTCACTGACCCGTGAGCCATGACCTGTGTTATCAAGGCCGTAAGCACTTGCCGCATTATAGGCTTCAACGCCATTGGTTGACTGCCAGCTTTGATCACCTCGTTCAAAGTCACCATTCAGAATCAATGACATTTCAGATTTTATAACGACATTATCTAAGATATAGCCTAGCCCATCATTCCAGCCCATACCTTTAAATTCAATTCGGTTAGTACCTTCTTGTGCGGTTAATTGCAGTGTCTTGTTTTGCCATTCAACTTCGTTGCCAGAGGTTGAGAAGATACTTTTACCATTCCATAGCACGTCCATACCTTCGCTTGAAGCAAGACCTGAACGTTTAGCAAAGTCAAAGCTCAGTGAAACCACTTCGCCTTCAGACAGATTTTGCAGCTCCTGCGAAAGCGTGGTGTTAACATTTACATCAAGTTCACTGACTCGTTTTCCATGACCCGCATTATTAAGGCCGTAAGCATTCGCCGGATTATATGCCTCAACACCATGAGTTGACTGCCAACCTTGATTACCTTGTTCAAAGTCACCATTGACGATCAGGTTTTGGTTCCGATCCGATCCCGATCGCGTTTTTCGATTCAGCGAACCAGCTAAAGAACTTTCTATTGAGTCAATATCAGGCACTTCTACCGCTGTTACAGAACAACTCAGACGACCACTTAAGTCCGAACCAACTTGATCAATTTCATCCATCTTAAAACCATCAATGGTAGAAACTTCGGTTAAGTTAATTGCACCTCTGCCCTTGTGAGTGCCTGACGTGTTAGCCTCATCCCCATGCACCAGATAGTTAATCGCCTGACTACCTCCCACACCGAGTACAGTTTGTTTAATATTGTCGAAGAAAGAAGCAAGTTTGTTGCTTTCTGTATTACTCGATGCAACCGCCAAGCTGTAAAAATCACCATCACCAATCTTAATTGCCACGTTGTTATGTGCATAAGAGGCATTAACATTTAAACCATGGCCAACCTGAATATTAGCGTTGCCCTGGCCTTTCATTACCGCAATATTGAGGCCATTGCCAACTTTAGTATTGACGTTATATTTCCCCCACGCCACGTTAACCGAAATACCATCACCCACATGGGTGTTAATATTAGTGTCACCATGAGCAGCAGTTACATTTAAGCCATTGCCTATTGTCGTGGTTAAGTTAGCTTTCCCTTTTGCCACCGTCACCTGCATACCGTCACCCACTTTGGTGACGACATTGCCTTCGCTCCATAAGACGTTAAAACTGTCGCCCTTACCTACCTGAGTAACAATATTAGCCTTGCCTTTAGCAAGCACCACATTGCGTCCATCTCCTACCTTGGTGATAACGTTAGCTTCGCCCCAAGCACCCGTGTAGTCATCTCCGTTACCCACATGAGTAATGATATTGGCATCACCCTGAACCACCGTGACTTCTTGTCCATTCCCCACTTTGGTAATGAGATTGGCTTTACCTTTGGCGAAGTTGTAACGGTCGCCATCACCAACCTGCGTCAGAATATTGACTTCCCCCCAAGCCGCGTTCACCCCGGTGCCATCTCCAATTTTGGTAATAAGATTGGCTTTACCTTTGGCAAAACCCACCGTCGTCCCTTTTCCAACATGAGTCATCACGTTACCCACATCGGAAATAAGCAGGCCGATCGTGGTACCGTCTCCCACTTTGGTCAGAATATTGCCTTTGCCAAACAGGATACCAGCGGTTGTCGCGCCGCCAACATGCGTAACAACATTCGCTTTCGCCGCGGCAACAACCCCCATAAAATCATCACCCACTTTGGTAACGATATTGGCCTCACCTAGTGCTAACACGCCGGTTAAACCACTCCCGACATGGGTCATAATATTGGCTTTACCAAACATTGCCGCCAGCGTTGTACCCTCACCGACTTTGGTCATCACGTTCAGTTCACCGGCAACCAAACCGATACTGGTGCCATCACCCATATGCGAATAGATATTGGTTTTCCCTATCATTAAGGCGGCGGTCAGGTTATTACCGACTTTGGTCAGCACATTGGCGCCACCAATCATGGCGGCAAAAGTATCGCCATCCCCCACATGGGTAAAGATATTGGCCTGACCAATCATTGCTGACAGAGCCATGCCGTTACCCACTTTGGTGGCGATATTGCCTTTTGCCAGCATCAGAGCAACGCTGGTACCGTCGCCAATATGAGTAAACACATTGCCCGCAGCTACCATCAATGCCAGCGCGTTACCGTTACCCACTTTGGTAAAGACGTTCACTGCACCGCCCATTAACGCCCATGCATCCCCTTTGCCGACCTGAGTAAACAGGTTGCCTGCACCAATCATGGCCGCAATCGATGTACCCTCCCCGACTGTGGTGAAGATATTTCCTGCCGCGACCATCACACCCAGTGTCAAACCTTCACCAACATGGGTCAATACGTTACCAATGCCAAACATGATGCCGGTCGTGTCACCCTTTCCAACTTTGGTCAAAACATTAGCGCCCCCGAGCATAACGCCCGTGGTATTACCGTCACCGATATGCGTGAGAACATTGGCGCCACCACCCATTACCGCCAAGGCATTGCCTTTCCCTTTCTTGGTAAAGATGTTGGCTCCACCCAGCGCAATGACGGTGGTGTCAGCAGTTTCGATCTCATCACTGAGATGAGTGATAATATTGGTGCCACCGAACATACCGGAAACCAGATCTCCCGCACCGAGCTTAGTGAGCACGTTAGCGCCCCCCAAAAGTACGGAGGAGATATCCCCTGTTCCCGCCTGGGTGATGACATTAAAACCGCCCACACCGGACCAGTTCCCATTGCCATTACCGATTTGGGTATGAGTGTTGTACCCGCCCAACATCAGCACCCGGCTGTTACCACCGCCTTTGTGGATCGAAATATTGCCATAAGCCAAAAGATGAGCCAGGTATTGTCCATCCCCAACACGCACAAGAACATTTACCGCGCCACCAGCATAAACATCCATTTTCCCGCTCTGGCTTTGGTGAACCAGAACATTGGCTAAACCCGCACCATGAAATGTCAGATCGCCCTTTTCACCACGTTTTACAATGACGTTAGCTGCACCAGCTCCATCAAAACTCGTATCACCGAATTCTGAGCCGTGTAAAATGACGTTCGCCGCCCCTGCACCCTTAAAATTAACATTTCCTCGCGTGACATTAGATTTAATAACGTTTCCACCACCCACACCGCTAAAATTAACGTAACCACTGCTTGTGGATGACTTTACAAAGTCTTGCTGACGATATTCTTCACTATGTACTAATCGATGGGAGGTACGGCGCACCGTATTAACACCATATTGAAGCTGGCTTAACGTGTAACCGGGACCAATAGAGGTATATCCGTTAGCATAGGAAAGCTCTTTATTAGCCAAATTACGCGTATGATCGCCTGCTTTGTACCATGCTAGTGCGTTGTATTTCAATTGCCTTGTATCAGGATCGTTTTTCAACTGAACTTCAACGATTTTGGTATATCGCCCCATGACCTTGGCATATACATAAGTATTGGGCTGCCGGTTCGATTTGACTGGGGAAACATCGACTTTGCGACCATCAGAGAAGATCGCATATCCCCCCATTTTGGCATCACCTAGCAAGATATCCTCTGCTTTAATCACCATGCCATCCGCATAGGTTACCCACTGATCTATCAGCAGGCTTTCCTCGATAGCATGAATCTCGATGGGTTGCTGATGCTCAAAAACCAAACTGGAGAGACGGTAAGCGCCATTAGCGTTTACCGCGACAAATCCATTGCCTGACGAAATTTCTTTCACAGCAAGATCTTTAAGGTGATTACCTGCTTTATACCAAGAAGTGGCATGATAACCGAGTCTACCCGTGGTGGGATTATTTTGAAGCTGGACTTTGCTGATTTTAGTGTACATTTTGTCAGCAAACGCAAAAAGATAGGTATCCGGTTCGACGGTTGATTTAATACCTGTAACGTGCTGAAACTCCTGGCTCCCGTTTCCTCCCATCGTTGCTGTCATCAATACGATTTCTTTAGCTTTAGCAAATTCCAGTGTCTCATCATCGAAATTGCTATTCGCGTCTATTCTGGTGATTTCATTGTAAGCACCCGCACCGGAGAAATTAATATTGCCATGTGCGACATCAGAATAGAGTTTGTTATAACCGCCCGCACCTTCAAAAGTAATATCACCGCCGGTCTGTTCATACCGATCTTCATTTTGGCGTACACGCTCAATGCGATTCGATGCCCCCGCACCACGTAAGATAATGTTACCTTCTTTACCTTTGCGTACGATGTGATTATCAGCACCTGCCCCATGAAATGTAACGTTACCGCTCTCTACTCGTGAATTGATGCTGTTTGCAGCGCCTGCGCCATTAAAAGTCACATTTCCCTGTGAATCTTGATAACGGTTAAACCAGGTATGGTCAATGTCATTGTATGCCCCTGCACCGGCAAAATCTAAATTTCCCCTGTTAGTTTCATGCCATAACTTATTGTATCCACCGACCCCTTTAAAATTTGTATCACCAGACAAACCTTTACGAACCAGTTTGTTGTAGCCGGCGGCACCCGAATAATTTAAATTTCCCGTATCACCCGTGTGATTAATAAAAGCTGCACCGGCTGCACCCGCAAATGACAGACTACCATTTCCTGTTTTACTAATGCCGGTGTAACCTGAAGCTCCCTTTACCGCAAGGTCACCATCTGTATGGTATACATCGACTTTAAATGAACCAACAGTAACATCATCATTTCCGCCATAAGCATAAACTTCACCACCAACACCAATAGCAGTAATACTATTACCATCATTATCGTCGTAGTATTTTCCAGTAAAGAAGTACTCGGTACTTCTATTCGATGATTTCCCCATGAGAAAGCCTTTAAATAATAATATAGAAATTAAACAAAAAACCACTGCACCTGACGAATACAGCGATTGTTTTGGACATCAAGTTTCCCACGGACAGTACAAGCTTTTTGACCTTTCCACGGCAAAAAGACACGGCGGCGTAAATCCCTGGCAACTTCGCGGCCATGTCCAAAAGGCGCAATCATTTCGGGAAAAAAAATATACTGTCCTGAACGCCAGTCCGTATGGATAATCTCTCTTTCTCCGGAAAGAATCTCTTCCCGATTTTGTTCAGATAAAAAAGCCCAATTACAAAAAGCAATTGGGCGCCCTTGTTCATCTGCATAGTAGCAAAACTGATTCAGTTCAAACGCAGGCAAGATACGCTGTTGCCACTCGGACACCAGGTACCTTCGATGCAGAGGAGAATACTGACTCAGCAGCATCACTCCTCCGATCATTGCCTGAATTTCTGCGGTATTCAGTTTCGCTGGTTGATGTATAATCGCCATGCGTTACTTAACCGTCAGGTGTTATTTTGCGTTTTTAGATGGGCGTTTTTTAGAATTAGCAGGTTCTTCCACCATAGATTCTAACGCTGTTTGTTCTTCTGTGACTTGCGGAGCAGGTAAAAACCCGGCCGCGACCAGTTTGTCAAACTCAGCCGCCATACGTGGATCTTCCAACATATTTTTAACCATAGAAACCATATACATAAATCCTGATGCAGGCATATGGATGACTTGCTTTAATTCAAGTTCATTATCATTTTCTGCCATTATTCCATTCGCCATCCGGTTTTGTTCCTGACCAACGAAATAAAGAGAAAAAACGCCCTTGTTATAATTGACACTAGAGATAGTTTGTACGAATTTTTCAGACATATTTTTTATTTACCAAAAATAAACAATTTACCAATAAAATTAAACAACATTTCTAACAAGTAAAATTTAATTCAGAAGTGTCCTGAATTTATATATCCATAATGCTTGAAAGGTGAATGAATCAATAAAATAATATAGAGAAAAAACTCAAAATCAATATTTTACACATAAAAAGTCTCTTTACCCCCCATATATAGTCCTATTTACCCACACTGTTACCGACAACAAATATAAGATAATTAAGTGACATTAAATTACAACACAACAAACAGGTAACATAATAATCTGGTTCTATTAATATATTATGCAAACATTGTTTATACAAATTCTAAAGATATTTATTCATGAATGAGATTGAGAAATTAACCCTATCATCATTAAAGTTAATACTGATGATTTGCAATGGAAAGAACAATATCAGTGATATTGATAACTTAAAAAACTCTAATTGTTACCATACTTATATAAAGGATATAGAGAAAAAATTTAACTTATCTCTTGTAAATAAGCACTCTGTCAGAAAGAAATATCATGACATACCATTACCCGCAATCTTGTTTGATAATAATGGCCTGCCTTTTGTTTTAGCCAAATCGAACAAAGATAATTCACTCATTCAGAAAGTGAACGAAGAAACCCCAAAAGTATGGTCTACAGAAAAACTAATGGAAGAGTGGAATGGGAAATGGATTAAAGTAAAACAAAAACAAACTAAATTTGACATTAGCTGGTTTATTCCAGAATTTCTGGCGCAAAAGAAAAACCTATGTGAAGTATTGTTATTTTCTTTTGTACTGCAAATTCTTGCCCTAATTTCACCATTAGTTATTCAGGTGGTTATGGATAAGGTCTTAATCCATCAGGCACTATCAACCCTTGATGTATTAGTCTTTGGCTTAATTATCGCGGGCATCATAGAGGTGATTTTACGTGGGTTACGTGAATACCAATACGCTCATACCGCCAACCGTATCGATATCAAACTGGGATTAAAACTGGTCAAGCATCTGTTCGGTCTGCCTTTACTCTTCTTTAAATCCCGTCAGGTGGGCGCGATTGTCACGCGGGTTCGTGAACTGGATACCGTCAGGGAGTTTCTGACCGGCTCAATGTTCACTTTATCCGTCGATGTCCTGTTTATGTTTGTTTTTATCTATGTGATGAGCCTGTTATCCAGCACGCTTACCTGGGTTTTTATCGCCACTATCCCTTTTTATGCCATTCTGGCGTGGTGGCTGACTCCCCGTATGGAGAAGGCCGTTGAAGAACAGTTCACTCATGCCGCGATAAATACCTCTTTTCTGACCGAAACCGTTTCCGGTTCTGAAACCCTTAAAAGCCTGGCAGTAGAACCGAGATTCATTCGCCGCTGGGATAGCCAGACAGAGAAAATGGTCGAGACCAGTTATGCAGTACAGCAATTGAGTAATCGCTCAAACCATATTGTCATGCTACTGCAAAAAGTCACCAATGCCGCGATTCTCTGGTTAGGAGCATCAGAGGTTTTATCACTGCAAATGACCATTGGTCAGTTGATCGCTTTCAATATGATGGTCAACCACACTTCCCAACCGTTAGCCCGGCTGGTGGAGTTGTGGGGGCAATTTATCAAAACCCGGGTAGCCGTAGATAAATTAGGCGATATGTTAAATCTACCCACCGAGCAACAATCTGGCCAGCAACAGGTCACGCTGCATGGTGCAGTTTCGTTTAATAACATTGTCTTTCGCTATCAACCAGATATTCCGCCAACCATCAAAGGACTGACCCTTAATATCAGAGCTGGAGAAACCATTGGTATTGTGGGTACTTCCGGTTCCGGGAAAAGCACGCTGGCACGTTTATTACTCCGCCTTTATTCCCCTGAAACAGGCACAATCACCATAGATGGTATTCCATTGCAAAACATAGGTATCGAAACACTCAGACAACAAGTTGGTGTCGTTCTGCAAGAAAATTTCTTATTTAACAAAACAGTATATGAAAATATCGCTCAGTCGAAACCCGATGCCAGCCTGGAATCGGTGATTAAAGTCGCCAAACTGGCAGGTGCTCATGAATTTATTCTTAGGCTGCCGATGGGATATGACACAACCATTGCAGAAGGCGGGCAATCTTTGTCTGGTGGTCAGCGTCAGCGGCTTGCTATTGCCCGGACTCTCCTTGCTGACCCCAAAATCCTCATTCTTGATGAAGCAACCAGCGCGCTTGATGACGAATCACAATCACGCATTCAAGCAAATATGGCAAAAATTGCCCGGGACAGAACCGTTATCACTATCGCCCACCGGCTTTCAACCGTACGTCATTGTGATCGCATCATTGTGCTTAATCAGGGGGAAATTATCGAACAAGGCTCTCACGATCAGTTGCTTAACTACGGCAAACAGTACCGGAAACTCTGGCAATTACAACAGGAATTAAAACAGGAGGTGCCTTGCCATGATTAAAGCGTTTAAGGATAGAATGAAATCACGGTTGCGCTGTCGCCCACAGCACTATGACTTTTTACCGACACACTTAGCGTTATCACAACGCCCACCGTCACCTTTCGCCCGCTACACCGCCATAACACTCAGTATCGGCATGATCATCGCCTTGCTCTGGGCTTATCTGGGTAAGTTGGATGTTCAGGCAACCGCAACCGGCCGCCTGATTGTCTCTGGCCGTTCTCAGATAATTCAGGCATACGAACAGAGCCGGGTGACCGCTATCCATGTTCAAAATGGGCTGCGGGTAGAGAAAGACGCCCCACTTCTGACCCTCAACACACTCGGTGTTAACCAGGATATCACCCGGTTACTCAAGCAGATAGAGTATCAAGCTCACGAAAAAATTCGTTATCAGGCTTTAACCGAAGGGCAGGAACCCGCAGCCCAGACACTATTTCAATCATTACCGGCATCCCAGCAAACACAAGTGGTTGAAAACTATTCCCGTGAGAAAAGAGAATATGAAGCAGGAGTAACCAATCTGAAAGCAGAGATGAACGTGAATCTCTCTTCTCAACAATCACGAAAAAGCGATATTAATTCACTCACTAAGCTCCGGCAAAATATCAATCAGCGCTTAAAAGCACGTCAGACCTTAAGTCAAAAACAGGTGATCAGTAAAGTTGAGTATCTTGAACAGGAAAAAGAGTTTCTGGAAACAGAGCGCCTGATTGCCCAACAAAATGCAGAATTTGATGTTCTGCAATCGCAATATATTAGCCTGGAAGAACGCTTAAACAGCCTGAAAACCCAAAAAGAGCGTGAATGGTTTGATAAAAGAAAACAAGCCGAAGTTCAATTGGTCGTTTTAGAGCAAGAGCTTGCAAAAGCTCAGGTACGGGAGCAACTTGAAGTCATTCGCTCACCCGTCACAGGAACAGTTCAACAACTCAGCGTTCACACATTAGGTGCGGTACTGCAACCGGCTCAAAACTTGATGGTGATCGTTCCTGATGACAATGTGCAGTTGGCGGAAGTGCAAATTTTAAACAAAGACGCCGGATTTATTTATTCGGGGCAACAAGTCACCATTAAAGTCGATGCCTTCCCATATACGCGTTATGGCACTATCGACGGTGAACTGTTGAGCATATCCAGAGACTCAACCACAGATGAACGGCTAGGATTGGTCTTTCCTGCTCAAGTCAGTCTTAAACGTAATAGCATTGCCATAGACGATACCCAGGTTGAAATTACTCCGGGTATGTCCATTGTCGCCGAAATAAAAACTGATCAACGCCGTGTTATCGATTATCTCCTGAGCCCTATCAGAGAGTATCAATCTGAAGCATTGAGGGAGAAATAATCATGAACCTATTATCTTCTTCTACTGATTCTAGTAACTACACTCATAATCAGGCGTTGAATTGCATCGTCTATGTGGGGAAACAATTTCATAAGTCAGCCACTATCGAGCAACTTCAACACAGCCTAGGTTTTGACTCCTTATATCTGAGTGACTTACAGCTGCGTGAAACCGCCAACGCGATTGGGCTGCACAGTAAAATTGATCGGTTAACCGCCAATACAACGCCGACGCTGCCCTTACCGGCATTGATCGAACGGGAACAACAGTGGTGGGTACTTATTGAAGTCGATAATGACAATATTACCGTTCTCGATCCTGCGACTAAACAAACGCGGTCATTCCCTTTACCTGCTGATGATAAAGAAAGTGGCTATAAAATTCTGTTGATCGCAGATCAGGAATTAACCAAGAAACATATCAAATTCGGCTTGAGTTGGTTTTATCCTTCAATTTTCCGGCAGAAAAGTCAGATAAGAGATCTGTTTTTGTTTGCCATCGTTCTCCAGTTATTTGCACTGGTCAGCCCGATACTGTTTGAAAACATCATCGACAAGGTCTTGGTAGGCCGAAGTTTATCCAGCCTGCATATATTAGGTATCGCTATGCTAGCCATCGCCCTTGCCGAGCCTTTGTATAGCTTTATGCGCAATACCATATTTGGGCACATGGCAAGCCAGATAAATTCTGAGCTCTCCGGGCGACTGTATCGTCATCTGGCAGGATTGCCGCTGCAATATTTTAAGCAACGGCAAACAGGGCAGATTATTGCCAGAGTCAGAGAGATGTCTCAAATCCGCCAGTTTCTGACAGGTTCTACCCTGATGCTGTTGCTGGATTTAATTTTCGTCATCATGTTTATTGGCATCATGTTTTATTATGCCTGGATACTAACCTGGATTGTTATTGGCTCACTTTTTGTTTACTTCGCATTCTGGGTAGTCGCCGGGCCGGTTATTCGCCGCAAAGTAGAAGCAGAATATGAAACCGATGCAAATGCAACCAGCTTTCTGACCGAAGCCGTCACCGGGATTGAAACCATTAAAACCACCGCGACTGAAAACCGTTTCTTACATCAGTGGCAACGTATTCTCAGCCAGCAGTTGACTAAAAGCTTCGCGGCACAGAAAAGCGGTTTAATCGCAGGACAAGGAATCGATTTTGTCCAGAAATTTACCGCCGCGATCCTCCTATGGTGGGGAGTGACAGAAGTCTTACGCGGTGAACTGACTCCGGGGCAACTGATCGCCTTCAACATGCTGGCCGGACACGTCACGCAACCTATCCTCCGGCTCGCACAGGTTTGGCAAGATTTTCAGCATACGTTAATCGCCTTGAAACGTGTGGGGGATATTCTTGATGAGCCAATGGAAAACAGTAAACAGGGATTGGCTTCTGTACCTGAGCTGGAAGGCCAGATTGAATTCAAAAATATTCGCTTCCGCTACCATGACGACACGCCGGAAGTTCTGGCGAACTTATCGTTATTGATAAAATCGGGTCAATTTATTGGTATAACTGGACCATCCGGTTCAGGTAAAAGTACTCTCACCCGTTTACTACAAAGGCTGTACGTACCTCAACATGGACAAGTTTTGATTGATGGTATGGATTTAGCTATTGCTGATCCCGTCTCTTTACGCCGCAATATGAGTGTTGTGCTCCAGGAAAGCATCCTGTTTTCTGGCAGCATCACCGATAACATTCGGCTGTGTAAGCCCAACGCAACAGATGCAGAAGTCTATCGTGCCGCTGAGTTAGCCGGGGCCATTGAATTTATTCAATCTCTTCCTCACGGTTTTGCGCATCCCGTTGGGGAAAAAGGAGTAAATCTTTCAGGTGGTCAAAGGCAGAGAATCGCATTAGCGAGAGCGCTCCTGGTCAACCCAACTATTCTGATCCTTGATGAAGCCACCTCAGCATTGGACTATGAATCCGAAGCGGCAATCATGGCAAATATGGACGAAATATGCCGTAACAGAACAGTTATCAGCATTGCTCACAGGCTCAATACAATTCGCCACGCGGATAAAATCTGTGTGTTAGATCAGGGGCAAATTATCGAATTTGGCTCGCATGACCAATTGCTCCAGCAAGGCGGCTTATACGCGCATCTGTGGCATCAACAAGTTGGTGAAAACTAAATGACAATTTAGCCAACGCTTAATAAAGATGGAATAAGTTTTGGCTGAAATTATTTCTTATTTTACTTGTTTGTTTAAAAAAATATCTCAATGTAATTAACTTACTTAAATTGTTACAATAAGTTATTAAAATGTTAGACAATGAAATATCTTGATACATCTTAATTTTTAAGTTGGAGAATTCTTATGGACAGGAATCCAGTTTCTTTAAGCGTGTTAGTATTTTCAGGCGGATCTCTGACTTCTATTACTGGCCCAATAGAAGCTTTAACCATTGCCGCTCGTTTAGCCGGAGCGCCGGATCCAGAAATCAATATTGTCACACAGGATAATCAGGACGCTGTCGGGATGGGTGGTGTTCGGCTAAAACCCAATAAACTCATAGGAGAAATAAAACAAACAGATATTGTCTTGGTGGGTTCAATTGGGGCCCCTTATTGCGATTTCGATCTTTGTACTCAAGAAACCTTAGATTGGCTCCAGATGATGGAAGAAAAAAATATTCCTATCGTTTCCGTTTGTACAGGTTCTTTTATACTGGCTAAAGCTAATTTACTCAATAACCGCAAAGCCACCACACACTGGCTATTTACCAACCTATTCAAGGACATGTTTCCGCAAGTACAGTTACATTCAGAAATAAAAGTCACCCGTGATAACAATATTTTTTGTACTTCCGGCACCTATGAATACAATAATGTGATGATGCATATTATTGAACAGATATATGGTCAAAATACCAGAGAAGCCTGTAGCCAACTGATATTTGGTAATATAGAAGGCGTCTCCCCACATACTCTGGCAAGTTTTGTACCATACCGCCAGCACTCAGACACATTAATCCACAAACTACAGGATTGGATGCATTCTACCCCATCAGACATATTATCGGTCAGCGATTTGGCAGATAAAATTCATTTGTGTGAAAGGCAGATGAAGCGGCGCTTTAAAACAGCGACCGGCCAGACACCGATTCAATATATCCAGCAAATTCGGTTATCCCTGGCAAAATACTGCTTAGAAAAATCGAATAAGACCATAGAAGAAATCAGCCATGAAGTTGGCTATGAAGATACTCGCTACTTCAGAGAGTTATTTAAGAAATTGAATGGGTTAACACCAATCGAGTATCGCAAAAAATACCAGTACCGTTAAAATCGGAACGCAATGGACATCCTTTACGAATAAACAGTGACACGGCTTTTTATCTTTGTCAGGCAGTAGCGATACACGGGAAGCTGGGGTATCATGGCGTGCTATATTTTATGGTATACGCCCTTTAGTAATTGAATTTATGGCAAAAGAACAAATGGATCGCACTACTCTGGATTTGTTCGCAAATGAACGCAGACCGGGGCGCCCAAAAACCAACCCACTTTCCAGGGATGAACAGCTCAGAGTCAATAAACGTAACCAGCTTCGCCGTGATAAGGTGCGTGGTCTGCGTCGTGTGGAATTGAAAATAAATGCTGACGCAGTCGATGCGCTGAACTTTCTTGCGCAGCAACGCAATATCAGCCGCAGTGAACTCATTGAGCAAATTTTGCTGGCCCAGTTAGCAGAAAGTGACAACACTGCTTGATAGCATTGAAGGCACGAAATCACACAAATTTGACAGAATTGTCCTTGCTGTTTAGTCAGAATAGGATTTTGTTTTTTTATTAATACAATCAGAATTTTTCTGCTGATTTTGACATTTTATACGTATATCCCAAACAGAAATACACAAATAAAACAAGAGGTTATATCATTTTATGGCAATTATAGGTATATTCTTTGGCAGCGATACCGGCAACACAGAAAATATTGCCAAAAAAATCCAGAAAATTCTGGGTTCCGATGTTGCTGAAGTCCACGATATTGCCAAGAGCAGTAAAGAAGATATCGAACAGTTCGATATTCTGCTGCTCGGCATCCCCACCTGGTACTACGGAGAAGCTCAGTGTGACTGGGATGATTTCTTTCCTACTCTGGAGGAGATCGATTTTGACGGGAAGCTGGTTGCTCTTTTCGGTTGCGGCGATCAGGAAGATTACGCGGAATATTTCTGTGATGCGATGGGAACTATCCGTGACATTATTGAACCCCGTGGAGCAATTATTGTTGGTCACTGGCCAACAGCGGGTTATCACTTTGAAGAATCAAAAGGTCTGGCTGATGATAACCATTTCATCGGGCTGGCTATTGATGAAGATCGCCAACCAGAATTAACCGAAGAACGGGTTAATTCCTGGACTAAACAGATCTACGAAGAGATGAGTTTGGCGGAAATTATTGCCGGATAGGAATTTACCTCAATAGACGTATATTGGTGCAGGCCATTTCTTACCAATAGTGAATACGCGGTAGGTGAAGAGCCATTCGCTCTGCTCACCCAATGGGGTCGCGTTCAAAAGCTATCGCTTTTGTCAACACACTGCTCATATCCGCTCTTTTATTATGAAGAATGGCAAAAAAATAACCTAAACATTATAAATAGTAAGGTTATTCCTGCGTTTTACAAATGATTATTCTGGCAAAATGTGTAATGATAGTTAAGGTTAACGTGGTTTTCATTTTCACTAGCCATGCCTATAATCATAATCTGATAACTAACTGGTACTTTTTGAAGTATCGCTAAGTTCACTTTACTGAGTAACAGGACTGAATCCGCATGACCGACAACAATAAGGCATTAAAAGATGCTGGGCTTAAAGTTACACTTCCTCGACTGAAAATACTGGAAGTGTTACAGGATCCTGAATACCACCACGTCAGTGCGGAAGATCTCTACAAAAAACTGATTGATAACGGTGAAGAGATTGGCCTCGCTACTGTCTACCGCGTGTTGAATCAGTTTGATGACGCCGGCATTGTTACCCGTCATAATTTTGAAGGTGGCAAATCGGTTTTTGAACTCACTCAACAGCACCACCACGACCATTTAATCTGTCTGGACTGCGGTAAAGTCATTGAATTCAGAGATAAACAGATCGAAAAACGCCAGAAGAATATCGCTGAACGTTATGGGATCAAACTCTCAAACCACAGTCTTTATTTATATGGTCATTGCTCCGCAGGTAATTGTCGCGAAAACAGTAGTGCACATGACGAGAAGTAATTCATTCCTGAGCCAATAATTTTTTATCTATAGAAAGGAACCCATCAGGGTTCCTTCAGATTGATGATGTTGCTGGGCTATTTATTTGGGGGTGCCCAGTAAACACCGTCTGGTACAGGAAATCCAGGTCAATGTTGCTTACCGCTGGCTCCTGTACCTTGGGCTGACCGAGGATGATGCGTGCGGCAGTAAGCTATTTGCGTAGCAAGCCTGCTGGCTAATTCGACAAGACCATAACCTGCTTTTTCTTCGAGGGATATCGGTCGTATTGTCGTAGTTTTGAGACTACGGGATAACTAAATGACAAGTTTAAAGCTACAACAAGATCCTTCCAATTAAATATACTTTCGGTAGCTTGAAGGACAGCTAGGCACTGAAAATATGTCCTCTAATCTTGCTTGAACAGAACCGATATAGAGTAAAGTCATATTTGGTATTCTGGCGTGATCAGGTGCCACGCCATGACTGACAAAAATACACCCTAAATCTAAACGCGCCAAGTGTTCAAGTGCTCTGAACGAGCTGTGGCCTTTCATGACCCCATAAAGCAGGAGTCCCATCATTGAACAGTGCCCTGCCTGTTGAAGCATAATGGCGTTCGAAAGGTACCCAGTTTCGTTCATCCAGAACCTCCAATACAGGTAAATGCTGCGCTTTGACAAACTGACGTTTGGTGTGAGCAGGCGATCCCAGCTTTCGAGTGAATAAGGTCATAAAAGATCTGCGTTTATAAGGAAGAACGCAGATCTTAATGGATATAAAACACAATTATCATGACAAGAAAATTATTTTGCATTGCCTTGCAATCCAGAATAAATCTTAATAGAAATTAAGAGCGCATATCTCGCCCCCCAAAAAGACAGAATGCAAAGAACTATATCAGGGATATTATTCTCACCATGATGCAAAACATTAATTGATGATAAGTTAATCAATACTAGAGCAATACAAAGACTAATAATATTCAATATGGCCGATTTCATATTTTTACTCCATATAATAATCATTTAGTTATATCCTGATGCATTGTATTGATATATATTGGATTAAAGTCGTCTTATATGTTATTAATGATGCTTTGTTCCAATAACTTATAAATAAAGGAAAAAAATAGTAAAAATGAGGAGCACATAAAATGAGTGAGAAATACTTACCATATTTCTATATAAGCAAGAAACCAAGGTATAAGCAAATATAATCATTACATAAAGATACAATTTACATTGACAATTTAATAAATCACCCTAACATGCTACATTTATTTTTCATATTAATCAAGCCAACTCCATATAAAAAGTGGATTAGGCA
Organism: Photorhabdus sp. RM323S; assembly: GCF_042879375.1. Classification (NCBI taxonomy): domain Bacteria; kingdom Pseudomonadati; phylum Pseudomonadota; class Gammaproteobacteria; order Enterobacterales; family Morganellaceae; genus Photorhabdus; species Photorhabdus sp. RM323S. The sequence goes on along the minus strand of NZ_JBHFKZ010000045.1, from coordinate 2,090 downwards.
CACCGGTTCTCGAATTCTGCCATTAACACGGTATTAGCAGCGCCTATTTTTATAAATGACGTGCCAAATATGGCGGAATGGATATTTCCCTGATAGCTCACCTCAAACATCCTATTTTATTAATAGAAAAGCAATTAAAAACAAATGAAAAATTAGGGAGATATCGATATAATTGAACCTTATTCACCTTTTCAAAGAGGTTGCATTTGATTACATTCCCCCATATTATAAAAATTACCATTCTATATAACACGTAAACGACAATAGCATTTTATGTAAAGATAATTAGAGCCAAAGTAATAACGCATGGGATTTTTATATGGTTATTCCTACTGGATATTAGTGTGTGAAAATGAAAGTTGATTATTAAAAATAACCCACTATTTCTACTCATGTTATTTTTTAGATTAAATTGCAATCGAATCTAGAGATTATCTCTAGAATATGGATTTTATATGGGATTTATTTCGGAAAGAAGCTGCTGAACATCAACGCGTCAAATGGGTAGAAAAAGCATTGCTAATATCTGGAATGCCAACTTGGATAATTAGCGTACTGCCTACTCTCTTTGTACTGATATTTTTAGCATTCCTTGTTTTCAGCAGCTATACACGGCGAATCAATGTTTATGGTGAAAACACAACACAATTTACAGGATATTTAGTTAACCCATATTGAAGCGCTGGCCTACCGTGGCTATGCACCTCGATAGATCATGAATAAAGCCGGAAGATCGCGGAGATCTTCCGACCTGTTTTTAATTTTATTCTTTAGTAACAAATATATTAATATCGTCTATCGCATCTTCTACTCGACCAGTGAAACGAGTATCCATAGCTTTTTTCCTCAGCGCTGGGATTACCTTATCTCGATCAATATTAGAGTAAATGCGAGCTATATGTCCCACACAAGTAATAGCTAAACCAATAACATCTTCGTTACTACTATCAAGTAGTTGTAAACATTTTTCTTGCACCCAGTTATAGTCATTAACGTTGAATGTCAAATATAAAAGAGCATCAGTTACTATTTTGACATCGCCAGAATGTAATAAACTTTCTAACTCAGATTTAGAATATTCCTTCATATTTAGCACCCTTTGATTTTCCCTTTTTTATTCACTTTTCCAGCCTTTTTCAAAGCAGATTGCTGATCATTATGTAGCGCATCCCATTCTCTAACGTGTCCATGGAATAATTCATCACCACTCGATAATGTACGAGTTTTATCCATAACAACAATTTCGTTATTTTTTAGATCAACACCAACTCGACGAGGTGAGGTAGGTTTCACTTGAGCTGAATTATCTAATGCTGCCTGACCATTTACTGGGGCTTTACTTTTTACTGCATTATCAGTTTTACCGTGGTAAGGAGCATCTTCATAGATTCTCGATAATCCCAGCGGGTCTTAGGGACTGCCCCGACACGACCATACTTTTTGACCGGGATTTTTTCTTTAATAACAATCTGTTAAAGAGCCACTTCGTCCCACCGCACTCACCGCCGCGAACCCAAAACCCCGATGTGCACTTTGCCGATTTTAGCTCGCTTTTTCCCCGATGTCAGTGCCGGGTTTTGCCCCGCTTTTTCTGCCCGAACTGGGTTTTCTCGATAACCCGTGGCGGCGGGGCAGCTTGCCTGCGCCGCTGACGCGGGTTGGCCGGGTGCGGGCTGGCGAAGCCCGCAGGTGACGCTGTTCAGCAGGGAAGCCCCTGGGGGCTGCACGGGGCGGAGATGGCGAGCACGGGGACGAGCAACGCAGCGCAGCGTAGTGCGAGCCGCGCGCAGCCAGTGCAGCGGGGGTGGGGCAGGGGGAATAAACTGCGGCCAGCCTGCTGGCCTGCTTTCAGGGCTGTTGACCTTGGCGGACTCACCGACGACGATTTAAGGTAGATTTGGGCACCGGAGCCGCCACGGATGGCGGCGACTGCGGCGGTGGGCGCTAGCATTGAGGCTGACAGCAGCGGGCGCAGCCCAGTGCGCCTCTCGGGCTAAGAAGCCCAACCCGGCGGCCAGCCGCGCACCGGGGCCAAGGTGACCGCGCAGCGCCCTTCGGTGGGCGGCGCCGACATAATGTTTGTTACGCGT
>NZ_JBHFKZ010000044.1:0-44166 GCF_042879375.1 Photorhabdus sp. RM323S | reverse complement strand
CTTTGTTTTATACCTATTTTTTTAAGAAACAGACCATTGGTTAATTAATCTGTGAATAATCAAAATACGCTATAGCAGTAGCAGACATAAAAAATAACTTAAAACAGCTTTTTAAAGCTGATAGAAAAGAAACTGTAATCAGCCCTAGACGATAATTAATTACTTATTTTTCCATTTACATCACAACCAAAACTGGAATAATCAGTTTTGTCATTATTCTGGTTATGTAAAATATTATCATCAGTATGATTAGTTAGAATAGTATTTAGAAATACAGTTGTATTAGTACGGACTGATATTCTGGACGGAATGCTTTTTTTAATGCTGGTAAATGACGGTATTTTTTTTCTTGCATTTTATGTTTTGACCGCCTTCGTATCTGTATCTGTATCTGTAATAGTGCTTTTCTGGGGGATAATGTCAGTAGCAGCAGGTTAATCAGTAGTTTAGTGTTTTAATTTTATCTGGGATTAACGGACAAATACTGTAGAAAACATTGCCTGTTCAATCTTACATTTTTGCTGGAATTGTAGATAAGTGTTATCGTTGTATTTCACATTATATCTTGATTGAAAATCATCCTACAGAGTCTGAATAGATAATAAATCGGGATCACTGTTCCACTACCAGACTAAACTCAAAAAAAGCGTGTTCTGATAGTGTATAAATATGTCATAGCGGTGTGTTTATTATCCTAAACTTTTTTACTAATTTTGTATTGTATTGAAATATGAAGAAAAAACGTCCTATTTTACAAGATGTGGCTGATCGTGTTGGTGTTACAAAAATGACAGTAAGTCGTTTCTTGCGTAACCCTGAACAAGTTTCTGAGCAATTGCGAAAGAAAATAGCTGATGCTTTGGATGAATTAGGTTATATCCCGAACCGAGTTCCGGATATTCTTTCTAATTCTACTAGTCATGCTATCGGTGTTTTGTTGCCTTCTTTGACTAACCAGGTTTTTGCGGAAGTTATCCGTGGTATCGAATATGTGACAGATCGTAATGGTTATCAAACCATGCTGGCTCACTATGGTTACCATTCAGAGAAGGAAGAAGAACGTTTAATTTCCCTGCTTTCCTACAATATTGATGGCTTGATTCTTTCTGAACGTACTCACACACCGCGAACTTTGAAGATGCTGGAAACCGCCGGGATCCCTGTCGTTGAGCTGATGGACTGTGTTTCTCCCTGTATCGACACGGCAGTCGGTATTGATAACTTTGAAGCAGCTCGACAGATGACCATGGCAATGATTGAGCGTGGTTGCCAGCGGGTGATTTATCTTGGCGCAAGGCAGGATGAAAGGACCATTATTCGCCTGGAAGGTTATGAAGCTGCAATGAAAAGCGTAGGTTTAAAGCCAGGTAAGGTTATGACACCTGACAGCTCTTCTTACACCTTAGGGGGCAAACTACTGAATGAAGCACGAACAAAGTATCCTGATGTGGATGGCCTGTTTTGTACCAATGATGACCTCGCTATCGGAGCAATTTTTGAGTGTCAACGTCAGGGGATAGCTGTACCGCATGATATTGCGATAGCTGGTTTTCATGGTCACGATGTTGGTCAGGTGATGACACCAAAACTTGCCAGTGTGTTGACACCTCGTGACTTAATGGGACGGAAAGCTGCTGGATTATTGATGGCACGGCTGAAAGGTGAACATTTACCACAGAAAATGATCGATATCGGTTTTCAGTTATCCTTAGGAGAAAGTATTTAATCGGTCAACTGGATTTACATTTTTTGAATTAATTTGTGAAAAACATCACATTTCCATTTCTTGAATATTCCGTGTTGTTGCGAAGTTTACTTCTACTTCTGATAATGTTACCGATAACAGTTACCGGTAACATTTTGTGGGTGAAATATCTGCGCTAAGGAATTTATATGAGAGATACCCAGCATTCGAATCACGTTTTTGTGCTTATGGGGGTATCAGGCAGTGGTAAATCTGCTGTTGCCAATGCTGTGGCTTATAAACTGGACTCCGCTTTTTTGGATGGTGATTTCTTACACCCGAGATCTAACATTAACAAGATGGCTAAAGGCTATGCACTGAATGATGAAGATCGTAAGCCTTGGTTGAAATCACTAAATGATGCGGTTTTTGCTATGCAACGCACAAATCCAGTTTCCCTGATTGTTTGTTCTGCGTTAAAAAAGCATTACCGGGATATGCTGCGTGATAATAATAAGAATCTGTCATTTCTTTATATGAAAGGTGACTTTGATTTAATTGAAAATCGGTTGAAAGCACGTAAAGATCATTTCTTTAAACCTCAAATGCTGGTGTCTCAATTTGAGGCATTAGAAGAACCGGGTAGAGATGAAAAAGATGTTTATCTGATTGATATTAGATCGTCTCTTGATGAAGTGATTAATCACTCAATAAGAATAATTAATAGTGTCATTTCAGGGGAAAAATAATGAGTACTTTAACCTTAGTGCTGACAGCAGTTGGCTCTGTTCTTTTACTGCTGTTTTTGGTGATGAAGGCTAGGATACATGCTTTTGTTGCGTTAATACTGGTATCTATGGGGGCGGGTGTTTTTTCTGGTATGCCATTGGATAAAATTACCGAAACAATGCAAGAAGGAATGGGCGGAACATTAGGCTTTCTGGCAATTGTTGTCGCACTGGGAGCGATGTTTGGTAAGGTTCTGCATGAAACAGGCGCGCTGGATCAGATTGCGATTAAATTACTAAATAGTTTTGGTGAAAGCCGTGCGCATTATTCATTGGGGATCGCTGGTCTGGTTTGTGCTTTACCGCTGTTTTTTGATGTAGCGATTGTTTTATTGATTGGTGTAGCGTTTGCAGTCGCGCGCCGTACTGGCGGTAACGTAGTGAAACTGGTTATTCCTTTGTTTGCCGGTGTTGCGGCAGCCGCAGCGTTTCTGTTACCCGGTCCAGCTCCGATGTTGTTGGCTTCACAGATGAATGCTGATTTTGGCTGGATGATCCTGATTGGTATCAGTGCAGCGATTCCGGGGATGTTACTGGCTGGTCCAATTTTTGGTAGTTTTGTTAGTCAATATGTTACCTTGGATTTACCCGCTGATATAAATGAACCAAGTCTTGGTCAAGGTACGATGCCATCTTTTGGTTTGAGCTTGTCGCTGGTTTTGTTCCCTTTGGGTTTGGTGGGATTAAAGGCTGTTGGTGAGCGTTTTGTTGAACAAGGCTCTGAATTGTATTTGTGGCTTAAATTCATCGGTCATCCATTTTCTGCGATTCTGGCTGCTTGTTTGATTACCATTTATGGTTTGGCAATTCGTCGTGGGATGAGTAAAGAAAAAGTAATGGATATTTGCTCTTCGGCTATTCAACCGGCTGGAATTATTTTGTTAGTTACCGGGGCAGGCGGTGTATTCAAACAAGTGCTAGTGGATTCTGGGGTTGGCCCGGCGTTGGGGGATGCATTGATTGGTGCGGGCCTGCCAATTGCGTTAGCATGTTTTATCCTTGCTGGTACAGTGCGTGTTATTCAAGGGTCTGCGACTGTTGCTTGCCTGACAACTGTTGGTCTGATTCTGCCGGTTGTTGATGTATTGGAGTATTCTGGGGCCCAACTTGCAGCTCTCTCAATCTGTATTGCGGGGGGATCTCTGATATTGAGCCATGTTAATGATTCCGGTTTTTGGTTGTTCGGTAAATTTACTGGCGCGACAGAATCTCAAACATTGAAAACCTGGTCAATTATGGAAACTATTCTTGGCATAACGGGAGCTGCTGTTGGGATGATTTTCTTTGCCATGATGTAATGCCACTTCTGAATTTTTAAGGTGCTGTTATAAGAATGAAGATTTTACCAGCTAAAACGTAGAGTACTTTTTTGGGGTGTTAAATTAATGCCGTTTTCTATGAAAACGGCCATATAGGTTAGTTATGTTAAAGATATTGATGAAACTAGAATAAGCTTCTTACTAATGGATGACGATTGCACCAGCGATCTTTATAGGTAAGAGAAGGTCTGCCAATAGAATAACGCATCGTTTTTTGATGTTGCTGGCACAGGTTTGAAGCGTTCTGAATATTTAACCACATTAAAACACTGCCAACACTGAGATTGGAATATTCGGGATCGAGTCCACCGTCTACTGCGTCAAATGAAATCCACTGGGGACTGTCTTCTTTTATGACGAGATCGTAGGTTACCGGGGCACCATTGATAGTTAATACATTCCCGTACAGATGTTGTTTGAGTTCAGTATATAATTCAATTAATTTTTCTTTCTCTTCTTCATTATGCGTTTTGTATGTCCAGCGTTTTTCGTACAGTGTCGTGTAAATATCGACGAACTCTTGACAGGTAAAATCGTTAATTTGATGTATTTCCCCGCCAGAACGTTTAAATTTGTTAATTTCATTATTGGTTTTTAATTAAATTGATACCTTGTGAACTTGTTCATATTGTAGTTCATAACTCTAAGATTTTGTTACACTAAATGTAATATTGGTATTTAGTACGATTCCCAATGAAGTTTCATTGTTGCTTATTGATCGAGAACATTTATTAATTGCTGATATAAAGCTTCAGCACTGCGCTGATAACCGGCGGCTGAAAGGTGAACATAATCTGGGCGAGCAAGATCTTGTTGTACCCAGCCTCTAATTGAGCACTTCCCCCCCATATATTCACGCCAGTTCCAGAATAGTGTGTGCTGTTCCTGAGCGACTTCTTGCTGAATACGGATGACATCATTCAACATTGCGGGTTGTTGTGTTGTACAGTTCGCTGCTTGACTGTTTTGCAAGGAATCACCAGGGCCAATAATAAGGATAACTGCTTGTGGTAACTGATGACGGATCTGTTTTATCTTGGTTTCCAGTTGCTGACGATAATTTGATAAGTCTAGAGAATCATTAAATGCTTCATTAGTGCCATAAGCAAGGATCACCATATCGGGGTGTATTTGCGCTAATGTATTCATCCATTGTGGCTGCCACTTATCCATCATATTAATGGTTGCACCATTAATACCTAAAGCGGACAACATAATACCTGGCTGTTTACGTCTGATAAACCAGCCACCTAATTTTAACTGATTATTCTGTATCGCTATAATATTAACCGGGAATGTGACCGATTCTTCAGTGGAAAATTGCCATTGACCGTGAGTTAGCGGTAATTTAAGTATTCGCTTGGTTGTAGATTGAATCAGAATCTGAGAATCATCCGTTGCTTGGTATAACGTTTTAAGTTGATAGCGATCACGAGATAGTGAAAACAGCGCCAACGTTAATTGACTTGTTTGGCTATCGGGCTCTGCAATTGCACCACCGAGAGGGAAATCGGGCAGATTATCTTTGCGACTGGTTGTGAGTTCCCATTGCTGTTTATTACCTGTCATATTGATTATTGAGCTACGTTGGCCGGGCACATTTATTGGGCTGATAAAGCCAATACCGGCATCACCAAAACGTTGTTGTAATAAAGAGCGGAGTTTGCCAGTAAAAAAGTCTGCGGCAGTATGGGAATCACCTATTTGAACAAAATGCAGTTGATTATGACGGCTGTTGTGAAGTTTATCTACCAGTAAAGTGAGATTGGGTTCACCAAAGTCTGTTAACTGCTGGTTTGCTTTTGTCGACTGTTGCGTTGACAATGGCTCTGGCTTTTGTTTATGGCATGATATCAGACTTAAAGAGAGCGTGATGACCAGACCAAGGCCGATAGAGTGATATCGCCGGAGGAGTTGTTTAAGTCTTTCCATTATGTTTGGCTGGTTCCTGAATAAATTCAATCAATGAGAATATATTGTCCGAGATAGTTTGCTGGCCTTTCAAGCTAAAATGTATACCATCGCCGCTTCTGAGTTTAATTTTGTTACTATTGTCACCAATATAATCAGAATAATCATCCGTATGGTATTTAAAAATGTCGTTAACAGAAACGTAGATTTCCCCGGCTTTCGCTACTTCTGATTGATACAATGATCTTAGATATTCCATATTAGCAGAGAGTTTTTTCTGTCGCATATTGGGAGGGCCAACCCAGATAACATCAGCTCCGTGGTTACTTGTTTCGGTAAGGATCATGTCGATACGTTGGCGATAGAGGTTTTCCCAATCAGGACTTGCGAATTTCAGGTAGGTGCTTCCATGTTTTGGTGGCATATCCCAGGGGTCATTTGGCCCTAGGAAGATAACAACCAGCTTGATATCGTGGTTAGCTTCCAATGCCTTATTGATAGTTTCCGGCCAGTTAAAAAAACCGGGGTAAGCAAGCCCAGTACTTTGTTTGCTGAGATTAATACTTGCAATACCGTAATCCTGATAGAGCCGACGTTTCAGATGGGGGGCAATGCCCTGCATCATTGAGTCTCCGGCAAAAAGCACTTTATCCTTGGCTGTCAGCGTCACATTGGTTTTGGTGATAACTAGACTGGAATGAACATTATTGCCTGAATTGTGGAGCACCGATGAACCGACAAAATTAGTATGAGGGGGTTTTTGTAATAATTCAGGGAAAGTTGCCGGAAGATTTGCTATAGGAGAGGTATAACCACCTAGGAGTCTCAGCCCGATCTGAAAACCCGCGGGAAGGATGATATTCGCTTCCAAGGAAGTTGGCTGATAATTGTCACTGTTATTGCCGGTAGTATGTAAGATGAACGCTTTTCCCGCAGCGAGTAGGCCTTGTTCCAGATTATCCCCTAAATCCCAGAGTGGGTTACCTTGTAAGGCTGCCCACAGGCTTTGCTGGTGGTATTTCTGTTGCCAGAATCTATCCAGTGAACGATGATTCAGCCAGATTAACAGTAGACTGGTTAATACCACGATAAAAATGACTTGCCCGGCAGTTTTTAAATTGGATTTGAATTCAGAAATTAGCATAGATAAATCCTGGCATTCCTTGTGGTGAAAGCATAAATACTAAAGTCAGAATAATCGCTAATGGTATTGGGTAGTATCTCCATGAAATCTGAGCATGAATTTTCCCAACGACTATTTTTAGATTAGTCAGCCACGGATAAATAATAAAGAGTCCCCAGAACATCAGTAACAACCCACCGTTGGCTATTATCGAGTGAAATAAATCTGTTGATATTAATTGATTTAATAATGTCAAGGCATCATCCAGAGTAGGGCAACGGAAGAAAATCCATGCCAGACAGACAAAGTGAAAAGTGGTCACTCTGGATAAAAATGAGGTTACTGGATTTTTGGGCGTGTTTTCGTTTTTTTTGTTTTTTGAGGAAAATAACTGATATTTAACATTGAGGATAATTAATCCTAACCCATGAATAGCTCCCCAGATAATGAAGTTAATTCCGGCACCATGCCATAAACCGGAGATGACCATAGCGGCAAACAAATTAAGATTTTTACGTATAAATCCTTGCTTATTACCGCCAAAAGAAATATAGACATAATCACGGATAAATTCAGATAAACTGATATGCCAACGGCGCCAGAAAGCTTGTAAGTTTTCCGCCAGATAAGGGGCATTAAAGTTTTCAGGTACCCTGAATCCGAGGAGTAGCGCTAATCCGGTAACAAGATTGGTATAGCCAGAAAAATTAAAATAGATATGCCAGGCATAGGCATAAATACCAACCAGGATTTGCCCGGCATTGTAGCTGGCAGGGTCATCAAAAACTGGGTTTACATAATTTTCGGATAGATAAGAGCTGAACAGGAATAGTTTAGTTATTGCCAGTGCAATCAGCAATATTGCTCTTGATGGTTCAATGATCACTCTTGATGAAATCTGGATTTGGGGCAAAAAATCTTTAGCCCGGTTTATTGGTCCGGCAACAATACTGGGAAAAAAGCAGAGGTATAAAACGACATCAGGGAATGATGCCTGGGGAATTTCTTTTCTTGTGACAGAAACGACATAGCTGACGGAATGAAATGCATAGAAAGATAAACCTAAAGGCAGTAGTAATGTCAGTATGGGTAAATCTATGGATAAACCAAGTTTGGCAAACGCTTGTTGCAGGCTTTCCTGAAAGAAAGAGTAATATTTGAATGCAGTGAAGCATCCCAGGATACCTATCGTCAGAATGGTAAATGTGATACGGTCGGATAGAAATTTGCCCGCTATGTTTGTTAAAAGATAGATAAATAGCGTATAGCCAAATAAGATGCCGGCGAAAAGTGGATTAAAAGAAAAGACAAACAGATAACTTGCGATTATCAACAAGTAGTTTTGTGCTTTCGCGCTTTTTTGTAGCATCCAATACAAGAGAAAGAGGCCAACAAAGGACCCAAGAAACTCAAAAGAAAAGAAATTCATATTAAACTCTGGCTCATCATCTTGTCGCAATACAAGGGTAATAATGAGCGATATTATAATATCTAATCTAAATATTCTATCAATGAGAAAGACATGTTGGTGAACGTAAAAAATCATCCGCTTCATACCTTTGTTATGAAACGGATAATTTTGGCTTCTGGGGCTATATCTGTGGGTTCATACTTATTTGACACCTTCGTTATGGTCGTTTTTAGCGAACTCTTGTGCTTGGGTAATAAGCCCTTTGTTGCTGTTAAACACTTTATGCAGGTAGCTGTTGTAAGTAGAACCTAATTGTGAATATCCTTCAAGATTATCAATCAGTTTGCTGGTATTCAACGATTCCTGGCTGTTCCTCTGTTTAGCGCGTGAAACACGTAATGATTCATAAGCGTTATGGGTATTCATATTTCTCATATAGGCTTCGACAGAATCATTGATAGTCGGATAGGAGGAATAACCTTTTATCTTACCCCGGGTCTTCTTACAGTTGTTACCGCAACGCATACCAAACAAGTTGTTATTTTGTTGTGCAAGTTTAGACGTTCCCCAACCAGATTCTGTTGCCGCCTGAGTTGCGACAAAATGGGTTGGGATGATGTCAACACGGCTCAGTAGCTTGTTCCAGTTAACTTTTTTAGGCGAGCTGCTACAGCTCACGTTGTAGTTTTTGCAAATACGTTGCAGGAACCTGATATCCTGAGTGGACCAATGTTTGGCTTTCTGGTGTTCCAGTAACCATTTCCGTTCCTGCATAATTCGTTGATTGTGTTTATCAATTACAGGGACAACTACATTTAAAAACGCTTTCTTACGTGGGATGCCCGAAGGGTATTTTCGCAAATCTGGCAAATTGCTTTGTGCGCCATTGTGAGAATACTCCATGCTTTTAGCGGTGCTGGTTGATGCGTGACTAAAAGCGGAAAACAATAGTGAAATAAAGAAAGCGAAGATGGCAGTTGTCCTCGTCGTTTGAGAGGGCATTGCTTTTCCTCGTTTGCTCTGAATAAAAAACAACCTAATGCTAGCAAAATAAATCCAGCATAGCCAGAGTTATTAGTAATTCATAAATTTATTTTCTGTAATGAAAGTTGTTATTTTGCTAATTTATTCTATGGTTTTTTATTAATTTATAGGTGGTTATCTGTCATTTTTGTATAAAACGTTGCTTTCCTGAGCTGGGGTATTCATCAGGTATAATAATGATTGTTTTGTTCATTTCATGCCTGAGAGGTTTTTTCTAAAAGAAAAATGATCTGTAAACCAGCTGGTAGAGTATCCAAAATTATTGAACTCAGTTCGATCCCGTTTATTTACAGTACTGCCAATCGTAAAAACACCGCAGCGAGTAATAAACTAATGGATATTAATATTGCCGCTATAAGAATAAGTATCATTTTCATAAAAAGGTAACCTGTTACCGATATGGTTTTTCCTCTGTGAGTTAAAATTGAGCTGTGTCTGTCAGATTTGAGTTGATTTTATAATATACCCATTATCATTGGTTTGGCTCGATGCAGGATATTCGATATGGTTCTGAATGTTAAGTTAAAATAAGTAACAATGTGTTACAATTATCTATTTTGGATAGATGTTATATATAACACAATAATATAGGCACATATGAAAATAATGGTTTTTTAATGGTTTGTTTGTCTATAATATAAATATCTATCTTTTGTTTTCAGTAGTGTTTTTTTGAATATAATTTATGTTTTTTTGTGATCGAGTAATTTGTGTTTATTATATTTTTGCATTTAATGTGAATATATCAATGTCTAATAATTTGTTTTTTGCCTCTTTATTTTTTATTTATATCTTTGATTTTAAACTAATTATTTTATTTTCAATATGTTTCATTGAATGTTTGTTTTATATTTTTTCATTATTATTTATATTGTTTTTTTGCTTAATTATTATCCATTTTATATATTTAAATGTAAAGGTTTTTATAATTTTTTTCATGTCTTAAATGAAAATTAAAAATATAGATTTTGTATTGTTTTTTTATATTATTGGTAAGTGATGATATGTTTTTTTCTATTTTTCAGATAATCGTACCACTTTATTAGAAAATTAAGTGAGTATGCGTGATTATTTAATATTATAATTATCATTATGTTACGTAAGTTCTGAGTAAGTTGTAAATGTAAATAGCTTTTCTTTCAGAAACACTTTGTTACACATTATTACTTATTGAAACATAAATTTTTGGTTGAGCCGAGAGATATAGAGGACATTTCCCTTGCCTTCGGGTTAATTGTATTCAAAATTCAGAACAGACGTTGCTTTCAATTCCCCTGCTATGATGTTTTGGGGATCATAAACGTAGTAGTAAGCATTAAAATCGATTGTAAAGTGTTTATCGATAACGTTGCCGGCATTTTTGCTGAATAGCTCTGTTGCTCCGCGAGAGGAAGATTGCGAAGCGCTGAAAATTATGGGTGTTGAATTACCTTGTTGAGAGACACGGATACCAACGCCTTTAGCGGCACCTGCTTTGCTATCAATTAACGTTTGATTGTCGTTTGGTAGTAAATTATTACTGCTTAGGTAGGCTTTAACTGAACGTGAGGTTTTACCGTTTTTGAGATAATCGCAGGCAAAGTTGAGTGTAAAAGGTGTTTCTCCTCTATTTGTTCCGTTAAGTAGTGCCGTGCGGTTAACTTTCGGCAGATTCACGGTTAATCCCGCATTTGAGAAGTTACAAGTTGTCTCTTTGCGATCAAAAATCATGGTGACCGGTTGATAATAGATATCCTCAGAATGAGTTGGCCACACCCAGGTGAGAATAAAGGTTAAGAAATCTGTAGCAAAACGAACAATGGCGTCAAGGATCCCTAGATTAGTGGTGTCCATTGCAATAACAGCTGTTTTTAATGTTGCATTATTGCCGGAAAAGACGTGAATATTATTACCGCTAGGTCTGCCATTCAGTAGCTTAACATTAAGCGTAAATTGTGCCTGTAATTTGCTGGCCGGATATGTTGTATTACTGTTTCCCAGACTAATAGTGCCGCTGGGAGAAAGATCTGTGATAGCCACTTCTACATAATCTTTACCACCATTGAATCCCAAAACAACCTTGTTTCTGGTAAAAGGAGAACCATTAGCAACGGAGTTTTGTTTCCACAATGCGTTTCTAGTACATGTAAAATAGCCGGAATACCGGGTGCTCAATAGCCAAGTTTCATTACTGTTCAGATAGAGATTATCTGTCATATTAATTGTGATTGCCGGTGCGGTTATCGCATGATTGGGTTTACAGTCCGCATAAGCGATACTGCTGCTACCCAGAGTGATTAAAGCCGTCAGATACAATAGATTAAGTTTCATTATTTTTCCCCTAACGGCAAATATTGGCGGTTGAATCCATTTCAGGTTGTGGATTGTTTATTATGCAGCTCTTTTCACCTGACTGACCGATACGGACATAAACTTGCTGCGGTAATTTCTCTACTCGCAGGAAAACCATACTACCCTGACCAATATATCCCAGGCTGTTACCTTCTGAATCAACAATTTCAGTGCCAAAAGGCAGAGGTTTACCATTGGCTTGAGTGGCGTAGAAAATAAAATTTTTCCGCTGGTCTGTTTTAAATCCGAGATGGGTAATGGCACCCGAATAGGGCGCAACGTCTCTGATGTTACCGATAAGTTCAGCCGCCCCTTCCGGCACTTCACTGGTATCAAGCATGATGGCGTTTTTACGGTAAGGAGAAAGATAAGGTATCAGCAACTTACCGCTGTTATTGGTTACCATGCTTTTATCACCATTTACAGAAGCGTTAACGGTGCCTGGTGCGTCAATGATTGCGAAGGTTTCCCCAACTTGATTAGCGGCTAGAATTCCACTCCGGTAAGCGACTAAACTGCCTGTTGCACCCATCCCCATCTGGCGATAATCCTTGGATTGGCTATAAGAACTATTCAGTGTGGAAGCGGATGTTTTATAGGTCAGATTTGCACTGGTTGTTGTGGAACCACTTTTCTGATCTGAAATATTGACGTGGTAATTCAGGCGGTTGTTCTGGCCTGCGCTGCCACTCAATCCCAAGTCACTGTTGTTGTAATGCTTGTCATTGATTGAGATATTACTTGTCAGATAGGCTGGAGAGTCAAACAGCTCAAAAGGAACAGACAGTGTCAGATAATAGCGCTGCTCCTCTTTATTCTCTGTTTCATTGATATTGTATCGGACACGGCTTGCCGTCAGGGTATAATTGATTTTCCCCAGACTGTTGGAATACCCCATTTGATACTCTCTGTTTTTGTTCTTTGTTCCCCAATAATCACGGAATGTTCCTGAAAGAAAAAGTGAACCCGCACCGTTACCAAGACTCTGGTTCAAATTGATATTGAAGGTATTTTTCTGGTGAGAATAGTATTGTTGGTTATATCCGTTGCTTATCCAGTCATGTAGATTAGTGGCATCGATCAGGTTCAGATAGTTTTTAGTTGAATAGCGATAAGCTGCCAGAGAGAAATTCGTTCCTGTTTGTGGAATATAGCGGCTATAAGACATTTTGTAGCTCTGGCCTTTCATCGTTGGGCTATTATCAAATTTGGCACTGGATCGTGAAATATCAAGTGAGATAGCGCCAATTGGTAGGTTAAAACCACTGCCTAACAGCAATGAGTAATAATCTTTACTGATGATGGTGCCGGTATAACCTGTCAGGACATTATTAAAGCCATATTGATAGCTGGCTTGGAAAAAGTTTGGTTTATAACGACTATTGGCGATTTGTGTTTTACCTGCGCTGATATCGTATTTGCCAAGACCTTCTTTCATCATATTAGGAACAGATGAAAAGGGAACGGTAAAGCTGTTGGTACGCCCTGTCGCTTCTGTGACTTCGACAAATAAATCTCCACCCGAACCTGTTGGTAAAATAGTATCAATGGCAAAGGGGCCAGGTGGTACATTGCCTTGATAAATAACAATATTATTCTGAGAGATTTTTACCAGAGCGTTAGTTTGTGCAACTCCCCGGACGATAGGGGAAAACCCTTGCCAGGCATCGGGGTACATGCGCATATCTGTTTTCAGGTTGATACCCCGGAAACGGAAAGAATCGAATAGATCACTTGATGTATAGCTATCACCAATGCGAAGTTCTGCGTTAATTGGTGAAATGCCCCGTTGCAGATAACGGGTATTATTACTCCATTTATTGCCACTTGAACGTGTATAGTAATAAGAGGATTGATCACGTAATTGCCAGCCAAATAGGTTCAAACCGCTATTAAGTGACACGTAAGCATTATCTTCATTCTCATAGTGACTGTTCTGTTTATTCCTGTTTTGAGTATGGTAATAGTTGGCATTATAGGAAAGCATAGCGCCTGGAATTCCTCTGTCCCAGAAGGCAGGATCGATATAACCTTTCAGTTCATTTTTAATATAAGCTTGAGGAACGACCAGATGCAGGCTGAGTTTAGGAACATCAAGATTAGCTTTTCCCTCATGTATTATTTTAGTCAGAAGAACTTCACCTTTAGATAAATTTTCTGTTGTTAATTGATTTATATCAATTTTTATCCCCAGTCTCGGCAGATCTTCCGTTAATAAGTAGATGTCTTTGCCATCGTTTTGGATATTAATATCAAATCGTCCTTTCCAATCATTATTCAGGTATATATCAATATCGTAGTGGCCGGCGGGGAGTTCTGAAGCAGAAGAAAATCGGGATAAATCCGCTTTTGCAGATTCGCCGGCCAGAAAACTAGTATTAAATGTTGCGGCATAACATAAGCAATCTGTATACAGGATAGTGGTGATGATCAGAGTTAACGGGCTAACTTTTTTTCGTATCATGTTCTATGCTATGCCAGTAATATCACTGTTGAAATGGTAAAGTTAATTTATTTATAGCACCAAAATCATCAACAATAGCCAGAATTAATTTGTCTCCCGCTTTTACTTTTTCATTGGTACTGAATGAATGAGAAGAGAACGGTTTGATGATGGTTCCTTCGTTTAATAAATTAGGTTGCGTATTGGAAGATTTAAGACCGACGATATTCAGGATATAGGGTGATGAATTTTCCAATTTTAGTTGGTTGCCGTCGCGTTTTAATGCAACATGCTGTTCGATCTGTTTAGGTGAAATAGAGAGCTTTTCGGGCCGGTAGAGAAATTTGATCCGGGTACGAATAGCAATCTGCATGACGTTTTTATCGGCAATGTTTTCTGCAATGGGTGGAATATCCAGAACATTTAAATAAAACAGCGATTCACGATCAGTAGGTAGGGTGCTATTAGTGTGCTTTATTCTCAATTGCTGGCCGTTATTGCCATCAACTTTAACTACTGGGGGAGTGAGCAGAAAGGGGACTTTAGCTGTTTCTGGTGTTGAATTAGGATCGCCATCATCTATCCAGGATTGTACCAGAGAAGGTTGATCGCCTGTATTTAATAATTGAACAGATACCTCTTTATTACCGGCCGGATAAATAACCCGGGTTGTATTAATAACGATATTGGCATGTGCAGATAAAGCTGTTACCGAGAATAATGTAGCTAGAAATAATTTCTTCATAACGTTATTTTTGTCAAAGTAAATAAGCCTATTTGGATAAATAGGCTTTATTTGTTGTAGTAAATGATTATAAATAAGCAACGTGATAAGTCACCGTTGTTATTACTTTACCGGGTTCCGCATCAGCAGTGCCTACTTTATAATATTTCGCATAGAAATCGATAACTTCAGGCGCTGGAGTAGAGCCCTTGATTCCTGTATCAAAAGCTTTATTCAGCATGATCGGGGTATTTTCTTCTGCATATTTAGCAATGGCGATACCTACGTTTTTAGGTTTGCCACTTGCATTCAGTTCTTGGTTCATCAGGTATTTACCATCGTTAGCAATGGCGTGTGCTGATGAGAAGTGGATTTTCAACATGGAGGTTGCCGGGTCGAAACCAACTGCATTGGACTGGCAGTTAGAAAATTCCAGTGAAAACGCTTTCTTACCAAAATCAATCAAGCCTTCTTTTTGTCCGGCTTGGGCGACTGAGATAGGTGCCAATACTATTGTCAGATTAGCTGAGACACCACCGTTAATAGTACAAGTGGCGTCAGTAACTGCACCTGAGAAATGTAATGTACCGCCGGCAGAATTATCAGCCGCAACAGCAGAGCCTGTAAAAATAAGCGCGGCGGCAGTGGATAATGCTAGTTTATTCATTTTTCCTCTCCAGGAGTAGGGATATCTTTAATTGATCTTATCAGGGGGCAAAGATAGGGGCCCTGAATCCCCTAATACATTAGAAAGATTTAAAAATAATGACTGTGTCTATCTATAGAATGAGTTTGATTTTATAAGTTTAAAATGAAAATCAATATATTATATGGTTGAAAATAACTCGGTAACTTAAGCCAGCTTGAATGAATTTAATTTTTTCTAATGTAACTTATTATTTTATCTACTTAGATGCAGTTGATATTGTTCATACATGTTTATAACTTGGAAATATACATTATAGACAGGTTGGATTTATTTAAGAAGGTATTTGCATTATTTAAGTTAAATTAAGAATAAACCTCTTTTTACATCGTAAAAATAACAAAAATACTCCATTTTTGAATATTTATTGAAATTATAATCTGTTTGTTTTGGTGTTTTTGCATTTTATTTCTGTTTATGTTTGTTTTTTTGGTTAATGTTTTTGTGATTTTTTTATTTATTTTTTAAATGTTGTTTAATATTAATTATTTTATATCATCTGGTTATTGTTTTTTTATCTTTGTAAATATTTTTATACGGTTTTTTATCCTGTTAAATAATGTCTTGTTAATGCGGGTTTTTCTTTGTTGACTGTGATTGGTATGGTTTTTTTATTATAGATGATGTTGATTTTATATTGTGATGTGACATTATGAGAATGATAAATAATAATCAATTATAGTTAAATGGGATTATTATTTGAGAAATAGTAATCTAAGATTTTTTTCCTCTTTGTGAAGAGGAGCAGTTAGTAGAAATATATGGGTCAATGATTTTCTTGCTGCTCTTTCGCTTTTTCTGCTAATTGTGGGAAATCAAGAACAGTCCAGTAGTGTTCTGGCACTGGAAGCTCTTTCATTTGGTGGCTGGGCCACAATTGTAATTCGGCCAATTCAGATAATATGTAGCTAGAATATTGTTGTGGCAAAGTAAGCCTGAGTGGATATTGCTGCTCTGACGGTACCCTATTCGGTGTACGATCGCTGTGAGTATGATAATCACGTTGAAGAACCAAGCGCTTATCAGGCACACGACGTTTACTGTCCCACCAGATACCATCGATCTGTTCAAACATTTTCCGGGTTTCATCAGAGGAGAGGGCTTTCAGTTCATGCAGTGCAGACGGCAGAATAGCTTGCATTGATAAGCGATATTGCTTCATTGAAGGTACTTGTCCTGCCAATATCAATGAAAGGGAAAGACGCGCTCCCAGCAAATTAGAGTAGAGATCTTCAGGAGAAAACGCAGAGACTTTTTCAGAAAATCCCGGTACAGATTGGTAACCATACCATTGGGCAATTTCATGCCATGCGGCAAGTTCAAAGGCCAGTTTTACCGCCAGATAAGCACTTAGGGTATAACGCTGTTCTATCGCAGCTGGTGGTGTGAATTGATAAAACTGGATGCGGCGTGATGCTAATTCGTTGCCTAATTCTATTTGCCACTCTTCCCCAAGACGAGGCCAAATTTGACTGAACAGAAAAACTGCATTATCAGCCGTATCCCGCACATGGGAAATATCAATGAATCCACCTCTGCGAGTATATATTATCCCTACTTTTTCATTACTGATTCCTGTTAATGAAGCGACGGTGCCAAAAAAGCTATTGTTATAATGATGTTCGCCAAGATCATCGGCATCCAGCACATTAGCTATTTGATAAAAAGGGACTGGAATAGCCAATAATTGTGTTTTCAAATCATAACCAAAAGCACAGCAGGCTCTTAATCCTTCGGGAGAGCGGATTGGGTCAAGAGCAGGCCATGCACGGGTTGCTTCGGCGGTTGTTTCACTATTGAGATCAGGTTGTACTGGAACAATTGGTGAAAAAGTTCCCTGACATCCTGCAACTAAAGTTAGAGCGGCAATCCATAAACGCAATTTCAAAAAGCCTCTCCCACCTGAAAATAAAATCCGTTGCTTTTTTTACCGATACCAAAGTCTAGTCTTACATTCATTTTAGGTTTGAATTCAAAGCGATATCCTGCCCCAACGGTGGGGAGCCAGTTTCCTGAGCCAATATCTTCGGCGTAATGGCTCATGGTGCCGGCTCCCGCCCACAAGACAAATCCGTGTCGCCAGTTCAGTTTGCGTCGATATTCCAGTTGGGTGCTGATAACATTTTTGTCCCGGTACCTTCCTTCATAATATCCGCGCATCCTGTTACTGCTACCCAGCATCGACAGCCTATTCCACGGCACCTGACCATCAGCGAAACGGCCATGATTATTGAATGCCAGTACTGATTTTTCATTTAATTGGTAATAGATGCTGTATTGCATATCAATGGTGTTAAACCGGCGGTCACTACCTAATGCCGGGGAAAAATGGGTGTAGGTAAGATCAAGAACTTGTCCCCGATGAGCGTTAGGCAGAAAATCCCGTGTGTCATAACTGAAATAGGCACTGACACCTGAACTTAATATAGATTGTCCGTCCTTTTCTGCGGCGAATAGTTTTTTCGCGCCATTATCAGGATTTTTGGCGTATAGCGATGAAAAATCCCAGCCAGCGCCCAAATAGGTGGAATCAGCAACCCGATAGAGCACTCTGGGTTGCAGGCGCAGTTCCTGTGATCGGTATTTTTCTTTATTATCATTTATCTTACCTGCGTCATATCCGCTTCCCCAGTAATAGGTGGGAACGTTATTCAGTGTGCCGGAAAGAAAAAAACGCCATTGATCATCAGCAAAAAAACTGTAGTTATCAAATGTGAATCCAAAAGCACCTGTTGAAGAGGCAAATCCATTCAGGGAAAGGGAAGAGATTTGGCTGGTATGGTCGTGACCATCTGGCCGGTAAAGCCCAACGACGGCAACACCGATGCCGGCACCTAATTCAGGGGTATAAAAAGGACCAGGCAAAATGCCCCAGTCAATGGCTTTACTGTTGTCATAGGTATTACTGCCACCTAATTTTTCCAGCCAGCCGTCGATTTTTTCCCTGCTAAGTGGCAATTGACCATACGAGAAATCAGAAATAAAAAAGCTGGCTAAAGCCAGCCCATATAAAGTACAGCGGATTTTCATTAAAAGCGGAACTCACCTGAAATATAGCAGCTGTTACGTTTGTTAAAGCCAATTTCAGTCAGTAAATTGAAATTGCGCGTGACTTCCAGCCTTGCTCCAACGGTATTATTCCAGCGGGAAGCAACATGCTGTTTTACTTTGAATTTCATATCCGGATCCTCTAATGCAGCTACCAATGCAGCAAACTCAGGGGGTAAATCTAGATTATTGATATTCCCTTTAAATTCTTGAGTAATTTTCTGGTACATGCCGCCGGTCCATACCTGCAATTTGGTATTTCCCTGTCCGGGGATGAGTGGCTGGAATGTAAACTCATAACCAACACGTGGCGTGACAACTAAGGCGCTGATTTTACCATCCAGAATATCCAAATTGGTGTAGGTATAGTTGGTATCAAGTGTACCAAAGAACTGGTTGTAACCACCTGCTAGTGTAAAACCGCCGCCATAAGATTTACCTTTAAAATCTAGCTGGAAAGGAATGTCCTTCATATAAGGGAAACCACCAAAATTAACACTCTTGATGTTGGTCTTAGATGTCCCTTTTGTCCAGCCATAAACACCGTAAACATTCAGAAAAGGCAGAACCCAAGTATCCAGCTTAAGCACATGTGATTCATTCTTTTCTCTGGTTTTACCTGCTTGGATATCCAAAACTTCTTCAGTGTCTGGGTTCTTCGGCATAATAATTTTAATATCGTCTACAACGATATTTTGTCGCATATTCATATAACCGTAACTGGCACCAAAAGGCTCCGGTAAGTCATAACCTCTGGCTCTGGCCTCATCTCCCCAAAGAGGAAGTACACGTGATTCCTGTTTATTTGGTTTTCTGGATAAACTACCATCGGCAGTCGTTTGATTTCCACCAGACTGGCTGACAGAAAGAGAAAGAATTGGGCGGTCATCCGCATAGCTATAAGGGATTGCCAGACATGATGAAATAACAGCTAACTTACTAATATCAAAAAGTTTCATAATAGAAAACTCGGTTTGCGAGTAGATAGATTAAGGTTGTTGATGTCCCATCATCATTTTCAGAGTACAGAAGCACCGGCAAACTATCACAAGTTTTATGGATAATAAATATCATAAGGTGCTGAAAATTATAATTTTACTGTACGTTTAATGAGCGGTGTTGTTTTTTCCAGGCAAAGATAAAAGGAGCATGGTTATTACACCACCGATTAATCCCCAGAATGCAGCGCCTACGCCAAGTAGTGTTACGCCGGAAGCAGTGATTAAAAATGTG
Source organism: Photorhabdus sp. RM323S (assembly GCF_042879375.1). Taxonomy (NCBI): domain Bacteria; kingdom Pseudomonadati; phylum Pseudomonadota; class Gammaproteobacteria; order Enterobacterales; family Morganellaceae; genus Photorhabdus; species Photorhabdus sp. RM323S. The sequence goes on along the minus strand of NZ_JBHFKZ010000044.1, from coordinate 24,401 downwards.
ATTACCGCAGCATCCCGTTGTTTCTCATTCTGCAATGCTTGGAGCAGGCTGCCAGAAATTGTGCCAAGTAAAGCCAATCCGGCGATGGTATGAATAAGAGCAGTGGGTAGTGCGCTGAATAACATGCTGATTGAGCCACCGAACAGGCCAGCGATCAGGTAAAACACACCCGCAGCGGCAGCGGCCATATAACGGCGATTAGGGTCGGAGTGGATTTCCGGACTCATACAAATAGCGGCTGTAATGGCGGCAATACAGACGGAAAAGCCACCAAAAGGAGATAAGATCAGTGCGATCAGCGCTGTCCAGCTTATCAATGATGAAACCGAGACTTGATATCCGGCAGCTTTCAGTGTGGCGATGCCGGGCGCATTCTGAGAGGCCATTGTGACAATGAAAAATGGGACGCCTACACTCAATAATGAAGAGAGTGTGAAACTGGGTGCAATAAATTCAGGAATAGCAAAGGCGATAGCTGATTGTTGTTCAAAATGAATATCGCCCTGCAAAGAGGCGATAATTAGCCCTGATAACAGGGTTAAAACAATGGCATAGCGGGATAAATATCTGCGTGTTAGCAGATAAGTCAGACACATTCCGGCAGTCAGTACAAAATTGACTGAAAACGAAGAAAAGGCATCAAGGCCAAAACGTAACAAAATTCCAGCCAGCATTGCTGCGGAAAGTGCCTGTGGAATATAGTTCATCAATCGTGCAAACAGGCCGGTAATACCACATAACAAGATCAGGGCAGAAGCAAAGATAAATATACCAATGGCTTCATTGATTGATGTTCCTGGCATGGTTGTCACCAGCAGCGCTGCGCCTGGCGTTGACCATGCAGTAAGGACTGGTGTGCGGTAATAAAGCGATAGCCCCAGCGAGCTGATACCCATGCCAAGTCCCAGCATACTCAGCCAGCCACCGATCTGCATGGTTGTGGCTCCTGCGGCTTCCGCCGCCTGAAAGATAATTGCCGCCGAGCTGGTATATCCAACCAAAACAGCGACAAATCCGGCTATAATTGCTGGAAAAGAGAGGTCGCGCAGGGAAATTGTATGGCGCATCGTGGTCTCCATTTAAATTATTTTGGTTAAAAGAATCTGGATTTGTCTATAATTTAGCAATTGCCCCGTAAACCCTCTTTAGGGCGGGGAGCAGTTACTACTATTGTAAAGACAAGTAAGCCATCGGATGAATTCCTTGTCGAAAGATTTGCGGCTAAAATAACTATTTTTATAATTAATTCTTGGAGCCTGCCCAATGGAAAACTTTGTTCGTCCTGTTTTAACGTTACCGGATAGTGCGGAACGATTATTATTGCACTCTTGTTGTGCTCCTTGCTCTGGTGAAGTGATGGAAGCGTTGCATGCTTCTGGCATTGATTACACCGTCTTTTTCTATAACCCTAATATTCATCCAAAACGGGAATATTTAATCCGCAAAGAAGAGAATATCCGCTTTGCAGAACAACACAATGTGCCATTTGTGGATGCGGATTATGACAGCGACAACTGGTTTGAACGCGCTAAAGGCATGGAGTGGGAGCCGGAAAGAGGTGTTCGCTGCACGATGTGTTTTGATATGCGTTTTGAGCGCACTGCTTTGTATGCTTATGAAAACAATTTCAGCATGATCTCAAGCTCTTTAGGTATTTCCCGCTGGAAAAATATGCAGCAAATAAATGATTGTGGAATACGGGCTGCAAGTCAGTATCCGGGGGTTAAATATTGGGATTACAACTGGCGTAAGCAAGGTGGCTCCGCCCGGATGATTGAAATCAGTAAACGGGAAAGATTTTATCAGCAGGAATATTGCGGTTGTATCTATTCATTGCGTGACAGTAATAAACACCGTAAGTCTCAGGGGCGGGATATTATCAGAATTGGTGTGAAATATTATGGTGATGACGATACAGAAGGTGCTTGTTAAACCATTTACTTTTAATATGTTGAGAGGGGGGATTTGTCCCCCCCTGAATTTACGACTATTACACTATCAAACCCGTGTTATAACCATTTATCGACACCGCCATGATGGGAACAAGTTCCTCTACGATGTTGGCTGTAACTGAAAGAACCATCTCTACAGCGCGCGGTTGCCTCAGATGAGATGGGAGAACTCAGTGGGTTTTCTTTGCTTCTTTTGTCGCTTTATGATGCGGATGTTGTTTGCCTTCTTTAGAAGTGGCTTTGCCTGATTTAGTTTTCTCCATATGGGAAGGTGTAACTTGAGTATCCGAAGATTGGGTTGCAGATGTGGTTGGTGCGGCTAATACTGCGCCAGAGAATAACAGTGATAATGCAGTTATAGATAAGCCTAAACGTGTCATGATAATTTTCCTGTGTTTTAACTTTGTTGTTTCATTTGCTGGGATACATTTTTAGCGCCTAACAAGCTACTTGATATTCCAGATTTGTTTTAATGCACAGTGAGTATACGTTTGTGATCATTAATTCAGCAAATTTAAGATAATACCTTTTTATGGTTTTTTATAATTTGTTGAAGAACCGTTGAAGTTTTTTGGCATGGTTTGCCTGATAACAGGGATCGTCGGTTTAATGGCAATGGTTTTCTATGGTTGATTAATGAGCGATTGTTTCAGGAGATGTCGTTAATAACCGGACATTCATTATCATGACTAATGTGGCATGCTTTGTTGGTCATTGACCAATCTATTGTTCGACTGTTTTTCGTCAGTGTTTAGGTTTGTCTCCCTGTATCTTGTGCCAGTGAATTATAGAGAATAGTCATGTTTACGAAGGAATAATTCATTGCCATACTTACAAAGGAAAATGCCAGACTCTTATTACGTGTACACTATGGGAGATATATAATGACAAATGGCATTAAGTTGTAGAAATAAATAGTTATCTCCAAGGGGTTCTTTCTGCAATAATTAATTAAAATAAACATAATTTAGTGGAATCATCCTATAATAATGTTTTTTATTTAGATGGGGTGGAATATTATTACAACTAATTCTATGTCCTTTGTGGACAACGGTTAAAACTACACTATTATTAAATTGATGCATTGAAATAATTAATGTGAATTTAGCCGTTCAGTAACTACATCACAGTGGATAATAACATACTGAATATATTAACGCTCTATTAGGGAAAAACGTATACCGTTCATGATGAAAAGGCAATGAAACGTCATGGTAACTCATTGGCTGTAGTCAGAAAAGTAATGTTAACCAAGTGGAGATAGATGTATGTCTAAATACAAATTAAACCGATGTTTATTAGCAAGTACGGTATTATATTCTTTCATATCAGGAAATGTTATTGCCGCCAATCCTAAAATAACTGCATATTATCTGAGTGGACCTGCTGCGCAGGTTGATTCTCAAGAATATTATGCCAGTCTTGATAATTTTAAAAAATTAAGCAGAGATATTGCCAAGAACAAAAGTAACTTTAATACGCTGGTGCTGTCTTTTGTCCAGCCTGGTTTGGTTAATTATGAGAAAAACAGCCTGAAATGTTCAGGATTGTTTGGTTATACCTGTATCTCTGGTCAAACTATTAGTACAGGAGAAGCTGAAAATGCCAGATCTGATTTTGTGACATTAAAAGGTATTATCGCTGATTTAAAATCTCATGGAGTGGGTACTTATATTGCTGTAGGCGGGTGGAACTTTAGTTGTTATCCGAAAATTTATGATATAACCGCCAAGAAAAAAGAGGCTTGTGGTAATGAACCAGGTGCGGTCTATGATATTTTCCCTAATCCAATGACTAAAATTCCCCGTTTTGATAGTAGTATTACGGGTAAGGCGGCAGATGATGTATATAGAAATATTGTTAATTTGGCTGCTGATTTAGATGTAGCAGGGATTGATGTGGATTACGAAGAGTTTTGGCATGCTGATATTAATGCCAAAAGCTGGAAATTAACGCCTGACTCAATCAAGGTTCCCTCTAATAACAGTGAAACTTTTATGACATCAACGTTAATAGCAAAGGGGTTAGGTGGTTATGTTTATGATGCGTCAATGAATATTGTCCCTGGCGCAGAAAGAATTCCCCGTGCGATGCCTGCAACCGTGGATAAATTCGCCGCTATTTTAACGTCTTTTTACACCTCAATTAATGCAGTTAAACCGTCGCTTCAGTTAAGTACCGCCGGTCCTGCAACTGGGGGGATCCCAAATATGTCCGCTAACTGGGGAACCAACGCGAGGAACAGTGATATTTATGGTGGTGCCTGGTGGGGGGGAAATCTCTATGGTTTGATTTATAATACCGCGTTGAGTTACCCCAAAATTATCAACCGACTCAGCTATATTGGTGTGATGACTTATGATTTGAGTGAAAAAGACTGTGGATTTATCGGGGGAGGTGAAACGTATATTCCTTGTGACCTACCCGGACAAGTTAAGTATTATTATGGTCAATATATTAACTGGCTTAAATCAGGTAATGAAGTTGTGACTTTCCATGTCAAACTGAAAGGAGCGCGTAATTACGCTCAGGCATCAGTTCAACCGCAAAAGTTATTGGTTTTGCCACCTATTACAGTGGGATTTGAAGTGGGTAAACCTGCAACCGGCAATTTACCGCTCACCAAGGCTAAGCTCAACAGCATATTAGATGGTACGATCAAATACGGTAAAACAGGCCTTATTATGTGGGATCTGTTTAAAAAGGAACGTTATGACGGAAATAATTGGAAAAATGAGTGGGCAACACCTAATGATGTTTTGTCTATTGCCTGTAAAAAAATAGGACTGACAGGAGAGCATTATAATTGTGATAGCTCTGTCCCGACACCTGAGCCTGTCCCGGCTTTTACCAAGAGAAAAAATCAGGATTGATGTTTCATTTTTAATTCTGAGGGTATGCAGGTTTCCTTTGAAGGCGACCTGCATGATTATATAAGGGCAGAAAAACATACCGGAAATGCTGAATATTCGTATTTGCAACGATGCCAGCTCAAACTTTTTGGGATGAGCTGGCTATTTCTTTATCGTCTGCCACGCAGCAGTGGCCGGCTGGTAATCTGAGATGGCTTATTCATTAACTTCCAATGCTCATTTTCCGAATAGACTCTTCCACTCTTAGGAATGATAGAACCAACGAGTAAATCAACATGGTGAGGTTGTAGGCCAAGTTGGTTAAATGCTGCAACATCGACATTCATGGGTGCTGTCGGGAACTTTTTGTAGTCCTTTTCTAAAATGGCATCTTCTGCGATCGCTTTAAATACCGCGGAAGGTATCTCGAATGATTTTATAACAAACGGCAGTTTTTCTTTGGGGTTTTCAGTTTTTTGTTCGTAAAACTGTAATGCCCGACGTGGGTTGCCGAAATTATAGAACGCGAGATTGCCACTGGATTTACCCTTATTGGCAGCAATATAATTTTTAGAGAAGTGATACCATCCACCTCTTTTCTGCGCCTCGCCTGGCATGGTTTTATTCAGGTAGTCTTTTTTGCCGCCATGTTCGTTATTCCTGTTAGGAATCGCTATTTTCACGCCTCCAGTACCGGTAATCCCAGTATAAAGAAACTTCTCTGATTGTTGCGCCACTTCCACACGATAAACAGTGACGTTTTCAGTTGTTATGCCATGCAGGTTAATTTCTTCAGCCGTTGCCACTTTAGGTTCTGCAAAAGGCAATTCGTTAAAGAGAGCTGATGTTTCCCGTTCCTTGGTCGGCCCACGATAAGCTTCATGCCATAAACTGTTCGTGCCTGATATTTTTGGCGCAAGTTCATCGCGTGTACCCAAACTATGCTCGCTAAAAGGTAATTGCTTAAATGCTTCCCGGGTATGCCACTGTTCCGGTGTTAATCCATCCGGATCATGTAATGTCACCGGATTATTCCGAACCATCCTGTAAAGGTTCACCCCATCCGCTGTTCCGGCAGGGTCCGCACTTAGCCATCTCCCTACCCACGGCTGATAATATCGATAACCATAGTAATACAGCCCCGTAGCATCCCGTTCTTTGCCTGAGTAGCGAGTAAATTTGTAACTGGCTTCAGTTTGGTTTCTCACTGCCCACAAAGCCGTACCACCGAATGGATAGTATTCTTCGTGGCTGATAATTATCCCTTTGTGATCCAGTTCAAGCTGGCTGGAACCGGTAAGGTTATCGTAGCTGTAACGTACTTGATTGTTTTTGATATCTGTTGGTGGTTTGGTTTCCCAGTGCAGTATCCGTACTTGTGCGCGACCGGCTTCACCCACGGTAATGACTTGTAAGTCCTGTTTGATGATAGCGCTATCTTGAGTTGTTCGCAGCTCCAATCCTGGCAGATAAATGACTCGCTGTTGGTAGGTGGGGTACCGGGCTTGCTGTTCACTCATTTTCAGTAATCGTATCCCATCGCTGCCATAGCGATACCACTCTTTATTACTATTGATGTTGTTTCCCTGAGTTGATTGTGTCACTTGTTGCAATTGACCGCGAGTGTCCCAGCTCAGGTGGTGCCCCTGTACTAATGTATTCTGGTGGCCGCCGGCGTCAAACGAATCATCCACAAGCATTGGATTCTCGGTCAATGTGCTCCACACTGCGCGGTTACTGCGGTTTGAAACCGTTATATTTGTGGTATAGCTGCCTTGGATGGCGGGTGAAATGTGTTGGATTCGCGTCAGATTGCCGCTACGGTCATAAGTATAGGTACGGATATATTTAGTGTAAGTATTGCTGTCAGAAGGCAGAATAGGTGAAGGTAGCAGGTTATTGTGCTGGCCGATATTCGCCATTTCCCGGCCAGTTGCTTCGATTAACTGGTATAGAGAATCATAGCTATAGGTATTCTTCGGTACCACTTTCTGATTGCGCCAGAAACGGGTGGCTTCTGCACTATTACGAATATGAACGACATTCCCCACTGGATCATATTCATAGCGTAAATCTTGTAATACTTTATTGTCTAAGATGCGGCGGGTGGTGATGCTAATCAGACGTTGTGTTTCCGGTTCATAAATGTATTCGGTCATCACACCGTTACCATGTACTTCTTGCAGTTTCTGCCCAGCGGCTGAATAATTCAGGGATTTGACGATAATCTGTTCACCCTGGTCTTTTACTGTCAGCTTGCTGCTGTTCAATTGTCCGGCAATATTGTAGGTCAGATGCTGTATATTGCCTTTCGTATCTGTCTGCGTCAGTAACGCGCCAGTAGCGTCAAAGGCGCTTTGTGTGATGTAGGTCTCGCTGTCCAGGCGGCTCTGGTTGGTGTCTTGGTTATCATTTCTCCAGTCTGCCTGATAATTATCGGACAGCAATTGACGGGATTGTGATAAGACGGTCCCGGTTAGTGACCGGCTTTCTAACTGGGTTAGTCCCGCAGTGTCATAGTGATTCACACACTGGCCGACAAGGTTGTGGTCTTTTTCTGCCTGTATGTTCCGGGACCAGATAAGGCGTTCAGTCACGCGTGCAGTTGCTTTTCCAGATACCTGTTCAGTGACTGATAACAAGCGACCCGGCAAGGAAGCGGCTTCATATTGCCGGGTTTGTATAACTTCGGTTGCGGTTTTTGTCAGTACCGGGCGGCCTTCAATATCATTGAAGGTGACAGTGTGGCCTGCATCAACACTCTCTGTACTCAGGATATTGCCGGTCAGATCGTACTGCCAGGTAAAATTGGGCTTCACTGAACTATCAGTTTGCATCGTGTCATACAGGCGTGGATCAATACTTTGGATCCGATATCCATAGGCATCGTACTGATGACGAGTGATACGGGTATCGGTATCACCCCCTGCGGTGGTGCGGTGAAAACTGATTTCACGGATAGTCAGGCCACGGTTGTCCCGAACGCTGACGGTAGGAGTACCGGCAAAGGTTGCCGGATTAAAAAAGGATGTCATGTTTCTATTCCTCATGTTGATAGATACTGCCCCGCCATGTACTGCGGGGCAACGGGTAAAATTATGGGTTTCTTGACGCGGTGTCGTTTTCATCCTCACTGACGATAAACCACGGGGTGTACTGTTTTTCCCGCAGGTATTTCTTCGCGGTGATGACTTTGTATTCACGTCCCAATGGATCATAAAGATGAGTATCGGCGAATAGGTCATCGCGTGCGCTGTCGTCACTGACATAGCGCCAGTCATTTAGAAAATAGGGTTGATAAGTGCGCACCGGCTGACCTTTGTCATCGTATTCCGTGCGACCGGAAACGGCCCAGCGGGTATCTGTTGATGCACTGACCAGTGTCCCATTAGCATCCACTACCAGCCCGCCGTCCTCTTGCCGTTGCCAGGCATCACCGGATTCATGGCGAACTGAACTCTGGAGTAACCGACCAAAACCGTCGCTGAAACTCACCGTTTGTTGGTGCTGCTGCTGAGGTTCATTGTCGTAACGATCGGTGGTGATCATCAGCCCGTGTGGAGGCAAACGGGGAATATCCGCCAATAAGGAGGCTTCATGAACAGTCAGTTTCTGGCTGTCTGCCGCGCGTTTCCTGCCCAGTGCATACACCTTCCCATCCTCGGTGACTACCTGGGTGGTACGCAGTTGCTGCCACCGGGTTTCGACCTCTTCTGGTGATCCGAAAAGCTGAGACGGGGATAGTGATGGCATCCAACTGTCAACGGCATAAACTATGCATTGAGCAAGGGGAAGTGCACCGGTTAACGCCAGCGCTTTATCAACGGAATCTGGTGGCGTAAAGGGTTTCTCTGCTGGTGTTGAATAACCTGTGGCTTGTCCGGACTCCGTGCCCCAGAATCGGCTGGTGGTCACGCGGCCCAGCGCATCCAGTGTCACAATGTGTTGATTATCATTAACATCTGTCAGTTGTACCGGTGTCAGGAAACGATAATCGTAACTGGCTTGGGTGATTAAGCCAGCGGCATCCTGAGTTTGTGTTGCTACACAATGATAGGTATCCCATTTCAGGGTAGTTTTCCCTGTTAGTAATGAGTTACGTTGAGCCTGAGGCCGCCAGAACTTGGCCGCATCACCGTAATCGGTATATCCCTGACGAGCCACCCATACCTGACTTTCTGATCCGGTATTAAATAGCCGTGTTACTTGTTGATAACCGGCCTGTGTCAGTGCGGTATTCAGCTCTTGCTCTTCCATGACGTCTTTGTAAGCCTGCAATGAAGTTTCGTCCATTATGGCAGTTTCGCTGAATGCCACCAGTGCCTGAAGTGTCGGTTTTTCCAGCGGTGTTTCTGATTGACCTGCGGTATAAAATGTTCGTTGTTGTCCCAGATAAACAGCAGCGTTCTCATCTGTCAGCAAGCCATTTTCTTTCAGCAACACTTCAAGCGAAATCCCTTCTGCCGGAATTTTAGTCCGGTCATAGGTGTAAACATCACTGCGTTGCGCATCAGGTAAACCCAGCCGCCAGTTTTCTCCGTCAATCAGGTGATACCAGTGACTTTTTTGCCGAACCAGACGCAGCAACTGTTGCTGGTCATCATAGCTGCTGTCGAACAGTGTATCCGGCAGCGTCGGCGGATAGGGATTTTCAGCGGGTTTTACTCTGCGCGGCCAGGCAATATCAACGGCTTGCAGCGTCTGACCAAAAATATCTTGTTGCAGTTGGATATGCTGGGTGAGTTGTGGATCACTGGCAATACGCTCATAGTGATAGCTGCGGTTTTCAATGGCGCTGACCCAAACGGCTAATTCAGTTTCTTTATTGACGGGAACAGACCGTGCCTGATAGCGCGACTCACTGACGGTATAAGGGATTGTTTGATTATCTGTTCCGTCCAGACCATAGACCTCATTGCGCAACAGCCGGCCTTTAAGTGCTCTGGTCAGCCAGTTACGCTGTGTGTCATTGGGGGTGAACACTTTGTCTGTTTGGCTGGCATTGTCCCAAATGGTATAGCGGGTTTCAAATCCGGTGTAAACTTGAGTATCTCCCTGCCAGTACTCTGCTGCTAACTGGTTGTCTACTTCATCCATCCCGGTGGCAAACCAACTGATACTCAATGACGGTGCGGCCTGTTCCGGTGCGGTGCCGTGAGAAAACGTCGTGGTATCTGTCTGTCTGACACAACCAAACCCTCTGAACTCCCGCTCCTTACCATCCCAGACGCCGTGGCTGTAGCTGACTTCACTGGTGAGTCGGTTACCGCTGATTTCATCCTGAATTTCGGTATGCCATAGCAGATGTATCGGAAACGGCAGGTAGCAAGCTGGTGACTTGCCCGCTTGAGTGAGCTGTAATTTCTCATCCAGCCAAAATTGGGCAGAACTGCGGTAATGCAGGGTGTGATGTGCGCCCCGGTTATTGTTCATCACATTTAACAACCAGGGTTTGGTCAGTGACAGGTCACAACGCCAGTGATGTGGTGCCATATGAGGCACGGTCAAAATCAGGCTGGCTACTCCTAGCCCTTGGATATCAGCAACCTGTAGCTGACAGGTGTTATCGAACTGTACCCCTTCAGGCAAAGCTAATGTTAGTGGGGCATCAAACTGATTACCGCTTTGGTTGAGATAAAGCAGCAGGGCGTTGGATTGAGCATAGATAAGGTCGGTGGTGCCGGAGCCGTCAATATCGGCCAGAAACAACTGTTCAGGGTTAAAGCTGCTTTCGGGCTGGCTGAATCCTGGCAGGGTCAGTGGCTGACCGAAACGGCCATGTCCTAGATTGGGCCAACAAGTGACGCTGTTAGCACGGATTTCCACCAGATGTTGCTGGCCGGAACCGAGCATGTCACCGAATGCCACCAGTTTACGGGCGTCGGTTCCGCTGACCGGCAGGGTGATACCTGCGGATTGGGACACATCCTGACCTTTGCTCCAGCCATCTCGCTGGTTCGCATACAGACGTACACTTTTCGGCCCGATTAACACCAAATCGGATAAGCCTGCCCCGACAAGGTCGGCAAACTGGGCGCGTGGATGGAAATATTCCATTGGCAAAGCATTGATTGGCGTAAAGTGGGTCCATTTACCGTCGGGTTGTTGGCTGTGGTATCCCCGAATACCGGAGGTGGTAACCACCCAGTCCAGTTGGCCATCCCCGTTGATGTCCATCAATGAGGCATTCTCCTGCAAATTGGGCAGAGTGGGCAGCGGCGCTATTTTGCTGTAGGCCACGGCATTGCTGTCTTCGCCTTCCTGACGTTGTGGAGCTTTATACCACCAGGCGCCACGTTCCTGATATAACATGCCCGGCAACCCTTCTCCCCGCAGGTCAACCAGTTGATAACGTTGCTGGGGATTAAAATTATCCAACGCATCGAACCGTTGCCAGGCCGGTATTTTTTCATGGTCGAAGCGTTGCCAGGCTAACTCCAGAGGGGCCAGGGTAATAGGATTGCCGTTTGGTTCGTGGCTCAATTGACGGGCGGCAGTCAATGTGGTGATGCCGGCATTTTTGTCATAGTCCAGTATCAGGCGTCCGACCAGCTCCGGCGTGTCATTTGTACCGACGTCTCCGGCCAGCAACGCGGTGCGGTGAAACATCAGCACTTGCAGACACAGGCGGCGGGTACGCACTTCAAAACCGTATTCATAACGGGAGAAAGTGTCCGGGCGTACAGACCATTGCGCTGTACCCGTATCCCATGTTGGTACGGTATACAGTGAGGTGTCCCGTTCACCGTGGTCAAAGACCAGATGAAATAACCACTCTTCCGGGGCAGGTGGTGTGTTATCCAATATAAACAGGCTGGTTTGCGGTTTGACATTCCCATAATTCACCTGCACCAGATAGCGTTGTGCTGTGGTATTCGGGTGACGTGTTTTTTCGTTATCGTCGCAATTAGCTTCATCTTCGGCCTGGTACTGGTAGCTGACATGCTCACCGGTCGGCGTCACGGTTTCTTCCAATAACCACTGGGCGATTTGCTGGTCATTTTGCGGATTAGCCAGGCAAGCCTGTGCTGTTTTTCCCAGAATGTGTAATTGTCCGTCCGGCGACGATATCAGCCAGAACGCACGTCCTTCCTGACCAGAGGCCGGTTGCCAGTATTCTATTTTACTGAAATCCTGTATCTGGCGGGGCTGATAGCGGGTCACGGTATAGGAAACCGGCAGGGTAACGCCTTGCAGCGCCTTAACGTCCTGTCGAATATCGGGTTGTCCCTGATCATTTAGGGCGATGTTCATCACCTCGCCGCCCGGGGATAAAAATGTGTCGTTATTATCGTACTGTGGAATGCCGTGTTGAGTACGTCGGCTAATGGTTGTAACGCCGCATTGCCAGCCGATACCAAAAGGTCCGTTGCCTGCACTGCTGCTATAAGCCAGCGATAGCCCAGGAGTAGTACCCCGCCCGGCAGAGAGAGGTAACGGCAGGGAGAGAGTTGCCATTCCATCAGGACCGGCGGCGTTAAGTGCTTCACCCATACCACTGATAGCGCCGCCGCCTTTGGGGAGTGACAGCGTTGTAACCGATACTTCTGATGAATCCTGCATAAAATACTCCTTATGACTAGCCCCTTACAGGGACCTGTGATAGACAAAGAAAAGAAATTTACGCGTCTCTAATGATGTAATTCAGATGCACAATGATGTCACTCAAGTTGGCAACCAGATCATGTTGCGATCCTTCCTTACCGGCATGAAAAATATTGAGCGCCAGCGTGCCGGTTGTCACCTCTCTGCCTTCAAAAGGCAGGAAACGACTGTCGTTGAAATTGGTAACAAACCGGCCATCGTCGTTCATACCGTGTGATAAGGTGGCGATTTTCGCATCCATTGTCAGCGTGGCATCGGACATCTGATAATAGAGTGCGGAGAGACGGCCAACCATCCAGTTGTGTTATTTCGTTATTAGCAATATCCCGTTGCAGCGTCCACTCTTTTTCTTTGTGTGACAATTCATAAGTATTCCTTTCTGTTTTTACTTATTTATTGCTAATTCATTTAATATGGTACATGGATGGATAAAATGACCTACACGAGAAACTCTATCCAGTATGCTTATGGCAAAAGGCGTTATAAAAATTAATTTATGATAATGGACTAATCCATGATTTATCTTAGGTATTAGATTCACTTCACTATTTGGTAAGTGTTTCTAATTGATAGAGGGATGACTTTATAGTGCGGGAGCTTATTATGTTAAGCTCATTTTTTATTAATCTAGGAATAAAAAATTAATCTAATGATGGCCGTGGAGAAACCACGTAACGGTTTGAGCCTGAAAAGGTTTGAGCCTGAAAATAATCAGGCTTGTATTTATCGGGGCGTTTTTTATCTTCTTTCAGAAAATTTATTGATATTTTTCATTCGTTTAGTGAGTAAATGTCCTCTCTGTCTATTTGCTGGCTAAAACGCCCAAAAGCCGGTTTTATTCGCTCTTGCCAGCTTCATTTGAGTTATAACGATGCTTGTTGTTACCGCATCTTGCGCCACAATGGCATGATATTGGTTAATACATCAGGGGGAGGGCAAGGATCATTCACCTTCGCCATTTTCCACAAACCGGTATGGCTTTTACGGGCAGTATTATTGGACATAAATACTTGATATAGCGAACCGGTGTCTCCGGCATGATTATGGGTATCAAGGAAACCTTTGTTTCCCCATTGATTATAAAGAGAGATACTATCGCCTTCTCTAATATTTCCATTTGGCGGTGTTGTTTCACAATAAATAACCCATTCCAAGGTTGCTCTTTTGCGGATATCTGAGGTGTAGACTTGGTGTATCTCCGTTGATAGCTCATATTGATCCACCACATCATAGTACCGTAAGTAACCGCCATCACAGTAATACAGGTTGTGAAGTAAGATAATATCATTATTAATTATCTCACTACCGGTAGGTTTTTCTGTTGCTGACTCAACTCTCCACGCTCCGCCATAAATCGCTAAAGATGCATCTACTGTTACAACGGCATATTTGGTACCGGGTCTATTACCGTTGCCAAATACACTGAGATATCCACCGCTCCAGTTCTTATAGCTGTTTAATATTGTCACGGTATCTCCATATTTAAGTATATTTTCCATCATTTCCTCGGCAAGTATGTTATTTTTTCTTTGAATAATTGATACCTCACTGAAATTACTTTCCATTCGATAATGCTATTTTCTGCATATATTTCTGGTGTTATTTCAGGATTTGGCTATCGTAACAAGCGGTTTATCTCGCCTTTTCTGTGATCCCTTGTGGGCCTGAAATAGGGTCGAATTCCTGCATCGCTAAATATTCATATCAATGGGAGATAGAAAAAGAAAAGATAAAAAAGTTAATTTTTATCGAATGAGGGGCTATTTGGTGGATTGCGGGTTATTTTCCGGTTATTACGTTACCTAAAAGTTGAAATATTATTTTTTCTGTTTATCACAGTGCACTATAGCCATAAAGTAAACATCTTTTTACTAATATATCTATCGTGGAGCACAGCAAAAAGCGACATAACGTCGCTTCAATTAATGGATAAATTTCATTTCTATTGGTATTGCTGAATTTGCCGGAGTGATACGTTTTTACCTTTTGATTCACGCCTGCGGCCAGATCAACACCACTACGCTATCGTTATACTTATTGGCGGTCCCGGTTTCCGCAGCGATAATGGCTGTTCCTGGTTTTGCGTCAAGGGTGTTATAGGCATAACGCAACTTGCATGGTTTGCCATTACTTGTAATTTCGATGCAGACTTTACCTGTGCCTGACGGGTAGGTCTTGAAGCCTAATACGCTATTTACGCCTTTACCGGTTAATGTATCTGCTAGTTGGTCGTCAATATATACTTTTATCGTTTGCTGATGAATATCGGTATTAACGTAGGCTGACAGACCAAACTTTATATTTTGAGGTAACTGGAAACAGTATTTACCTGTGTTATTGGTGCCACATGTTCCGCCACAGTTTCCACTACTGTTACTGCCTAATAGATCTGTGTCAACCGAAACTGCCGCTTGAATTTTGTTGAAAGTCACTCCATGCCAATAAGTTTGAATGGTGGCAGGTCCACCATCAATAGCATTCGACTTCGTGTTATATCGGATGTAAGAATTGCCTTTGAAAAGATAAATCATAGAGCCGGCAGTATTCTTCCATAAAATAACCGCATCCAGATTTTCACTGAATCCTGAGTATTTGCCAGTGGTTCCCCATCGGTCTGAGATAGTTTTCTTATTGGCTGTATGTGAACTCATTGTATAATCGATGCAATCTTTGCCTTTAAAAAAACAAATGGTATTTGTTGTCAATTCTGTGGCTGCATCTATGCCGTTTTCAAATCCGGTACCTCTTAATCCGGGCCATCCATCTGCAATGGGTCTCGGTCCATCACTTACCTGCGCTTGTGCTATATCGAATTTAAGATATTGTGACCCTTTGAAAAAATATAATGAACCGTTTAAATTAATCACATCATCAATATTTTGTTGAAACTCGACGGGAAGATTGGGCCAGTCGTTACTGATAGGTTGAGGATAGTTAGCCTCTGATTTATTTAGGGTGTCATTGTATATCATGTTTTCTGTGTTAAGAAATAAATAGGTGATTGAATTCATTAGTATATATCCTTAAAGATGGCTGTTCTGAATGCTATTTTGACTTATTTATCGAATTTTTCTCTTCAATTTATTGATAATCATAGACAATATATTTTCATCTTATGATAACGGCCAGTTCAATACCACTACACTATCGTCGTAATTGTTATTGGTTCCATTGCTGGCACCGATAATGGCTGTTCCCGGTTTTTCGTCGAGTGTATTATCGGCATAACGGAGTTTGCATGGTTTGCCATCTCCGGTAATCTCGATGCAGACTTTTCCTGTACCTGATGTATAGGTTTTGACATTTATTATGTGGCTTGTTCCCTTGCCGGCTAATGTGTCTATCAGAAGGTCGTCAATATACACATTTATTGTTTGCTGATGAGCAGCAGTATTAACGTAGGCTGTCAGACCAAACCGGATGCTGTGAGGTAATTGAAAGCAGTGTTTACCGGTGTGATTGGTACCGCATGTTCCGCCACAGCTTCCACTGCTCTCGTTGCCTAATGTATTTACATCAACCGACACTGCCGCTTGGATTTTATTGAAAGTGACGCCTTTCCATTTAGTTTGAATAGGGGCGGGTTGACTACGAATAGTATCCACCATCAAATGTAATCGAAGATAATCATTGCCTTTGAAAAGGTAAATAAAAGGACCGGCATTCCGCCATAAAATAGCCGCATCCAGATTTGCGCTAAATTTTGCGTATTTCCCGGTAATCCCCCATCTTTCTGTGATGGTTTTTTTGTCAATGGCATGTGAACTCACGGTGTAATTGACACAATCTTTGCCTTTAAAGAAGCAGACAATATCTCTTTTTACATCTATCCATTCTGTAGCGGCATCTATCCCATTTTCAAATTCAGTTCCTGCCAATCCAGGCCATCCATCGATAATAGGTTTAGGGCCGTCGCTCACCTGTGCTTTTGCGATATCAAACTTAAGATATTGTGAGCCTTTAAAGAAATACAAAGAGCCATTTAAATTAATCACATCGTCAATATGTCTTTGGAACTCGACAGGCAGATTAGACCAATTATTACGGATAGGTTGAGGATAGCCAGTGTCTACTTTATCTAAAGGGTCATTGTATTTAATATTTTCTGAATTAAGGAATAAATAGGTGTTTGTATTACTGTCATTGCCATTATCGCTGTCTCTGCCTAATAAATCCATATCAACTGATATTGCAGCTTGAACTCTTTTGAAGGTGACTCCGCGCCAATTAGCGTCAATAGGTGCTTTACCATCGATAGTATTCGATTTCAGATTAATTCGAATGTTAGTATTGTCTTTGAACAGAAAAAGGAAAGGGCTGCCAATGTTTATCCATAAAATAGCTGCGTCCAGATTTTCACTAAATTCTGAGTATTCTTCTGTTATTCCCCATCGGTCTGCGATAGTTTTCTTGCTAATCGTATGTGAACTCACAGTATAATCAATACAATTGCTGCCTTTAAAGAAACAGACAACATCTGTCATACCCGTTTTTTTTATATCAGGCCATTCTGTTGCTGCGTCTATGCCGTTTTCGAATTCAGTTCCTGCCAGTCCAGGCCATCCGTCTATAATGGGTTTTGGTCCATCGACTACTTGTGCTTTTGCGATATCAAATTTGAGATATTGAGAGCCTTTAAAAAAATACAAATAACCATTTAAATTAATAATGTCATCAATATGCCTTTCAAATCCAATAGGAAGACTAGGCCAATCGTTATTTATAAGTCGGGGATAGCCGGTATCTGCTTCATACGATTTTTCATCATGTTTAATATTTTCTGCATTAAGAAAAAGATAACTGGATGTATTCATTGTTATATATCCTTTATGGTGATTAGACTTTAGTGTGTTATTTCAACTTCTTTCTTATAACTGAAATAGGGTAAGAGTGATTTTAAGATGTTCTGTTTTAATTCTGTCATGTTGTTTATCTATTTGGTGCATAGGAGAATTTATATTGTTGAATTTAATGTCTCTGATAGGTTATAAGCAAGGCCATATATTAGTAACTCGTTAATAGATTTAATGCTGTTGATTATTTTGTAACTGTGTATGCTGCCATGATAACATCACCTTCAATGATGTTTTACTTAAGTTGCATTTAATATTTATCGATGAGAATAATATCTATATGATTAGATGATAATTATCTGAAATGGATTGGAAATTTCTGTTGATGATTTTTATAGGCTATAATAATCAAGAGAAATTATAATTTATTGTTTATTAACTAAAGCAGGTTTAACTCATTTTTCAATAAATATGAAGGTGTTTGTTTATTTTTGAATTAACAGTGAACTCTCTCTGAGAGATAGAAATTAATATGTAATTGTGCCTTTTATAGGAGAATATTTTAATGATGAAATTAGAACAAAATGAACATCGAATCTTAATTGACGATTCATCTAACTTTAACGCGGTTCCAATAACAGTATGGGAGCCAAATCTGTATCCAATGGGTCGGTGGGTTGATGCTACAACGCCGCGAGCTGGAGTATTGTTTAAGAATTCAGCCCGTGTAACGAGTACTTGGGATGTAGTTACTGTTGGAGGAAGGAGAGCTTTCCAGTCACAAACTTTGACTAAATCTGGCTCTGGTGGTCAATGTTTTGGGATTGCAGCAGATACACCTGTTAATGCCAAACACTGTTATTGTGAGCTTGACTTATTCTGCAATCCATATCCTGAAATTACAGTGTGTGTGTTATCTAAACAAACTCATGCAAGCGGTACATATGTAGATATTGGTTATGGCTATATGGCGATTCACTTGAGTGGAAAGTATCAAAATAAGCCGCAATGGATGCCGACAAACATTTCGTCAGGGACTTCGATTGACACTGCGACGCCTTATGCCATGGTTTGGAACCTTCAAGCGGCTAATTTGATTCAGTCAGTAAATTTTGTTGGCAAACAAACGGATGGTATTTACAAAGGACAACCGACATTGGGTAATACTCATTCTGGTGTTGCACTGAGTTACGAATGGCCGAAAAATGCTTGGTCACGCTGGCGTATTGGACTGTTAGCTGAAAATAACGGTACATTAATAGTTGAGTGGTATAACACGGTGGCAGATAAATGGAAGGTAGAACTTTGCCAATATAATATGAATGCGCTGATGACTGGAAATCTTGTGTCAGGCCAGATTGGGATCATGTTTGGAATGTCTTCTGACGCTACTACAATAGATCAACAGAATTCGCTTTATAGAACGCCGTTTGATCGTGCTATGTTTTTTCAAGATTTTTAAGATGGCGTGTTGAATCTGGTTATTAATCATCTTATGTGATATATACAAAGGGGCTTTTTCTTAGCCCCATATTTAAATCAGAGAAAGAATAGTTACACTGGAAATATTAGGATTGTCTAACTTTAAATAAATCATGAGTTGAGATAAATGTGATATGCAATAAAAAAGCGGTATTATACCGCTTTAATTTATTTATGAATTTTATTTCTATATGTGGTGAAATTCACAAAGAAATTTGCAATTTACAACAATGGCCAGTTCAATACCACCATACTGTCATTGTAGTTATTATTGGTACCATTTTCAGCACCAATAATGACTGCTCCTGGTTTTCCTTCAAGTGTGTTATAGGAATAACGAAGTTTGCATGGTTTGCCATTTCCTTCAATTTCAATACAGATTTTGCCTGTACCTGATGTATAAGCTTTAGTCGCCATTAGGTTATCTGTTCCTTTACCGGTTAATGTATCTACCAGACGGTCGTCAATATATACTTTTACAGTTTGCCGATAAATATCTGTATTAGAATAAGCTGTCAGGCCAAACCGGATACTCTGAGGTAATTGGAAACAATGTTTACCGGTGTCATTGGTACCACATTCTCCGCCACAATTGGATGGTTTGTCAGGAGAGCAAGGATCAGTGACTTTCTCGAGTTTCCACAGGCCAGTACCAGGTAAGCGGCGAGTCGATCCAGACGTCAGTACCTGATATTTCGAATTCGGGAAGGTAGCATCGCCATGTGTATCAAGGAATCCCCTTGTTTCATATCGATTAAAGAGAGCGTAAATACCTGCTTCTGTAATTTTCCCATCCTGAGAAATGGAATGCTGATTAATATACCATAACATAGTTGATTTTGGGTGGAGATTAATATCGGAGGTGTTGACTCGATAGATTTCCGGTATTTCCTTCTGTGGATCAGCATTGCCATAGCAAGCTAAGTAACCACCATCGCAGTTATAGCGGTTGTGAAGCAAGATAGTATCATTGTTTATTATCTCACTGCCGATAGGTTTTCCTGTTCCTGACTCTATTCGCCATATTCCACCTGGATTAGAATAAGAGGGAGTTACTGTGACCACGTTATGTTTGGCTCCGGGTCGAGTATCATTCTGATATACACTGAGATATCCCCCATTCCAGTTTTGATAGCTATTCAATATTTTTACGGTATCGCCATATCTAATTACATTATCCATTATTCCTCCGCAAGGTTTGTCACTTGTTTTTAATAATCAAGATATTTCGCTTTTTTATGGTCTTTAGTGGGGATGATAATAGAGATCAATTCCCGCCGATTAACTGCCTATCCCAATAGGTGCTAAGTATCAATATTAATGACTATTGGAAAAAGGCTAAGAGTTTGTCACTTGCTTCTCACAATGAATGGGTCCCTGAAATTGCCGTTGTTTGATGGTTCTGTTTTGCCATTCTCGGTGTCGTTTCAGAAATCTGGCTACATCAGGCACCGACTGTGATGATACACAGCGCTTTGCTTTGATCTGTGAGTGAGGTAAATTGCTCATTACATCGATGAAATTTACGTCAACTGAAATTGGAATTCATAATGTCAAAGTTAATTGAGAGTAATCAGATAGTTATTATTGCAATGGTTGTCGCATTAGTTCAATTTATTAATGCGTTGGAGTACATGATGGTGACTCCGCTTTTTGTGTATATGTGCGATGATTTTCACATGCCTGTGACTATGGCGGGGGTGATTGCTGGTACTTATGTTCTTGCCTCAGTCTTTTCTGGTCTGGCATCTTTTTTCTTTCTCGATCGCTTTAATAAAAGAAAGGTTCTCATTTTAAACACGTTACTTCTTGGTCTGATTACTTTCCTGACAATTTTTTCCTCAGAGCCATACCAACTTATTCTGCTGCGTATGATTGCCGGTCTGTTTGGTGGAGTGACATTGGGGGTTGGGATTGGGATCTTACTGAATAACTCCCCAGAAAATATGCGGGGAAGGGTATTAGCGATCGCGTTTTCATCTTTTTCATTCGTGAGTATTTTAGGTATGCCGTTGTGTTTATATCTGGCGACGAATTTCACCTGGAAAATTCCTTTTTTATTGATCGTTATTTTATGCATCGTGAGTTTGCCTCTGATCCTTTGCTTTATTCCAGGAAAAGAGAAGATAAAGAATAGCCAGAATAAAATTGTGCTGACCAAAAAAATAGCATTGGCCGGGTTAGCTAGTGGAGTCAGTAATTTTAGCCCCTTCATGCTTATTCCGATACTTGTCCCACTATTAACAAATGTGTTTTATGTTCCGGAAGAGCGGATTTCACTCGTATTTTTTATTGGTGGTCTGGCTTCTTGGTTTGGTACTTATTTGACTGGAAAGCTTTGCGATAAATATTCTCCTCAGAAAATAACTATTGTGGCGGCGGCTTTATTTATTGTTAATATCCTTCTGGGATTGATGGGGAAAATGAATGGATATATATTCTTTGCCCTTTTTATGTTCGCGACTTACGTGCAGGTTATGGCGGCCAACGTACTGGCTTCTTATGCTTCGACGCCTGAAAATCGTGCAGGTTTTGGTGCCCTTCAGATGGCGTTATCCAATTTGGGTGCCGGTGTGGTGTTTTTCTTCTCTTCCATCTTTTTAAGCGGTAAAGCGATTACTGCTGAAAGCGTACAGCCTATTTTCATATTGTCTATGATTAGCGCTCTAATATTACCGATATATGTAAGAAAACTAGCTCAAGTGTTGAAAAGAGATGCTAAGAGTTTATATGAATAATGCTTACAGTAACAGTTAAAGGAAAACGACGATAGATATGTGATCTAGCCTTAATGGTAAAATAGCGATTTTGAGCTATATTTAAGTTTAAGGCTAATCATTGATATAAGATCATTGGCGTTATTAATAAAAGTGGTATGCTGTTGAAAGTATAATGTCACTGGAGGAAATTATCATTAGAGAATAATTTGAGCCAATGCTGGGTGAGAGTGTGCGAAAGGATGATGTTATTAGAAATCCTATCATGATTATTATTGAGCTTATTAATTAATATAGGTGAATAAAATGGAAGAGAAATTAATTGACACTAAGAATAAACCAGCTGTTAGTATTATCGCGGGAGTAACAAATATTAAATCCATTTATAATAAAACGCCTTGCATATTTGTAATTGAGCATGGATATATTGCCAGAAAGAATTTTACTGTGGATAAGATGTCTGAATGGCATGGTGATTTATGGGCTCCCTGGATAGGTGATAAGTATGAACCCAATAAAGCAATTCATATCTATACTGGAAGAGAATGTAAATCTGAGATTGATATTTGGATATTTCAGGATTATTGGAATCCACCGAATGAAAATGCTGTTAAATACTCTTTAAATAGAACATTCAGTTATGATGATGCATTAGAGCTCCCTGGCAATAACCGAGGTGGAGGTAATAAGATACTGACTTTAGAATTTAATGATAATAATATTGACCTGAAAATGATATAGTATCGTATTATAAGATATTAAATATATCGGATAAGTATTGTATCCATATACATTCATTGGAACGGAAATATTTCTCCGGGTGTTGTTTAGTCTTTTGGATTTTCCTGCTTATGATCCAGATTTATTGATTATCAGGCAGGTTACTTGCTCGGGTAAATGGTTATCGCTGGCTTGTTCTATCGTAAAGGCGGAGAATGCAACGCGGCTGATCGTTACCAATACAACTGCTGTGGGGCGTGCTGCTAACCGCAGGGTTGAAACCAATCTGGGTACCGAGCGCAGTCGCCTGCTTTTTCAAGCCCTTATTTGTATAAAATTGTCATTTTTGTCTGCGGTCGTTGTTGGATCAACGTTCAGATGAGTGTTCGGAAATCGCTGAGATTGAGGATACCGGCACGAATAAACATTCGCTTGATCCCCAACTATTATCATCGGCTTTGCCGAATGCTCTGGAAAAATTCACGTTGGATATCACCTCCCGAGCCGCTGGCATTAGTCAGTTACGTAATCGTTATTATTTATTGCAGAGGTAAGAAGGGGAGTTTGAACTGTTGAGTATATATCTGATGTTTTGGCATTGTGGATGAAATAAGCAATAGAGGCGGTTAAGGATGGTGGAAGAAATGATTATTTGG
This sequence comes from Photorhabdus sp. RM323S, assembly GCF_042879375.1. Taxonomy (NCBI): domain Bacteria; kingdom Pseudomonadati; phylum Pseudomonadota; class Gammaproteobacteria; order Enterobacterales; family Morganellaceae; genus Photorhabdus; species Photorhabdus sp. RM323S. The sequence goes on along the minus strand of NZ_JBHFKZ010000044.1, from coordinate 1,624 downwards.
TAATTTGAGGTTCAGCCATACTCGGTTTGGTTATAGTGCTTATTATTTTACCCTTTGGTTTTTCTGGAGTAAAAATGAAATTACCTCTTATTTTGTCTGTTTTATTGATTTTTGGCGGATGTAATATCTCTGTTTGTGCAGAGGAATACTTAAATGCAGGATTTAAGCGGCTTACCGTTCTTGATCCAGTGAACCATCATCCGATGGAGGTTACTTATTTTTATCCCAGTTCAACACAAGGAAAAGGAATAAGCTCTGTTGGACCCGTGGATATTTTAGCAATTAGCTCGGCTAAAATTACGTCAGGTCGATACCCTCTTGTTGTTATTTCCCATGGTAATTTAGGAAGTTTGTGGGGGCATCATGACCTTGCCGGTTATCTCGCTAAAAGAGGCTACATTGTTGTGACTCTTACACACCCGGGAGATAATTATAAAGATGCATCCGGCATTGGGGCCACCAGTACCATTTATGGTCGTCCTCTACAAGTCTCTGCTGCCATCACAGCCGCTTTAACGGAGCCATTCTTAGCACCTTATATAAACAGTAACCAAATTGGTTTTATTGGGTTCTCGGCAGGTGGGGGAACGGGGCTGTTTCTTGCAGGCGCACGAGCGGACTTTCAACGCCTTGAGGAATATTGCTCGTCTAGATTGGAGGACGATGTTTGCGAAAGTGAAGGAAAGATCAGAAATGATCGTCCGGATATTTTGCCTCAGTCTGATCCCCGTATTGGTGCATTTGTTTTGATGGCACCATTAAGTGTCTTTTTTTCGACTGAATCAGTAAAAAATATCCATGCTCCAATTTTTCTTTATGCTGGAGAGAAAGATTATCAGCTTGATAATGAATATAATTCAATCGCGCTTACCCGCGATCTGCCATTATCACCTGAATTTAAAATGATTCCTGGAGCAGGTCATTTTGTCTTTCTTGCGCCATGTTCTATTAATCGAACCAAAAGTGCGCCAAAATTGTGCCAAGATCCACCAGGTATTGATCGGCGCGTTATTCACCAAATAATTAATGCTGATATTGCTAAATTTTTAGATATACAGTTAAAGGGGCAGTAGTGTTCATCTCTTATTGTGAATAATTTTCTTTTTATATTAAATTTGATATGGTTTTGCTTATTCAGCTCTGGTACTGATTAAGGTAGATATTATGGAAAATGAAGGCGTGGTTATTGCTTCTGTAAATTAAATAATAAAAATCACATAGATTAAGAAACTGAATATTTATCATCGAAATAAAGGCTGAAATATTTGGATGGGTAATCTTGTCAGGTTTTCTTGTCGGATTTGTAAGACGGCGGCAGACTGTTCCAGCCATCTGATTTTATCTGCTTTTCGAGTATTATCGGGGGCACATACACTGAACCTTAAGCATTAAGCCTCTCGAAAATACCCGCCAACGTATTGTCTTTGTTGGATTTTCGTTGAGGCGACTTCAACGCATTTTTGGCGAGATATTTCAGGGCCCAATCTAAAGGAATTATTTCGGATAACTCGTTCAATAGGTTGTCCATTCTCGTCAAAATATCGGCTTGGCCAAATTTCTGAGGGATGTACTCCGAGATTATTCGCAATAATCCACTTTCCTTTAGGCCAGGGTCGTGATAGGG